>NZ_JBXWSG010000002.1:0-107968 GCF_059613305.1 Ruegeria sp. BHSB056
GCCTAGTGTTCGAATGCTCCTCGGTGATCGCCCGCTTTTACGAAGTGTTCATGCAACGCGAGAATGCGCAGGTTTTGCTGGAAACATATGTTGGAAAACGCTCTGGCGCACGCGTATTGGGGGGCGAGATCCGGCGCGGTGACGGGGATGAAATCGACGCTGCAATCATGTTCTGTGACCTCCGCAACTCGACAAGCCTAGAAGAGAAACTGGGGCGGGGCGCATATATCAGTGTTTTGAATGAGTTCTTTGAAACCGTCTCGGGTATCGTTCACGAAAACGAAGGCGAAGTTCTGAAATTTATTGGTGACGCTGTTTTGGCAGTTTTCCCGGCAACCGATGAAAACGCCAGCGCGGCCCGGGCTAACGCCCAGCGCTCGGCAATCAAAATCGTCGAAACGTTGGGAGAATTGCGCAAAGCAGGTACCGACATACATTGCGACTGTTCGATTGGCGTGGCTTATGGGCGTGTCACATATGGCAATGTGGGCTCTCGTGAACGTCTTGATTTTACGGTTATTGGACAAGCAGCTAACATTGCTGCGCGCTTGGGCGAATATGGGAAAACCGAAGGGCATCGCATAGTCGTATCCGAAGATATCGAGCCTGCCTGTTCTAACGCTATACCGTTAGGCGCGGTCAACCTGCACAACGTGTCTCGACCCGTTGTATGCTACGCTTTGCACACCACAGCCGACGAGATTTTGAACGGTTAACTTTTGGTTTATGCAGACCAAATGTGAGACCTAGGATACTAGATTGCGGCCCAGGCTTTTGCCCCGCGTCTTCTAATCACACAGCCCCAAGCAAGATTAAAGCGGTCTGCGCTGGCGATATCGTACTCTGAAGGCCCGCGATTTGACTTCTGGCCAGATAGGCGTCGGTCAGGTTCTCCACCGCCTTCTGGTCCGAAAACTGTGCCAAATCATCCGATCCGGTAAGGCGGAAAAGCCGACTTTTAAACTCGACCAATTGTTTGTCGATATCCAGTTGGGCGAATGACTGCGGCAGCCCAAGCGCCGTTTCCATCATTTTGCGCAGTGGTGGCAATCCCATTAGATCGAACCATTTCGTGTCTGTACTGTTTCCACTTTTCGCCAGGTCAGACAGCTCGCGCTGGGCATAGAGCGAAATGCGCATCGTTTCATCCGACTGTCCGACCGCAATCTCAAACCGCGCAGACAGATTGGCCTGAGCTATCTTTTCCATATTGGTTACCAGCACCGTTTTTCGAACAGCCCCTGGCCCAAACCCGAAAGCATCTGAAAATTCCCGGTACCGTTTATCCGCCAAACGATTGGACAAAGCGTCATCCGCCCGTGTTCCATCCTCCAGGATTTTCCGGATAAAGAACCGGTTATCCACATCCCCTTCCAGCCCAAATGCACCCAAAGCGACCTGCAACAATCTGCGGTCCGAAACCAACTGTTCGGCGGTCTTCACTTTCCCGATGTTGTCCAGGAAATACCTTGTCTCCCTCTCATTCACTGCCGAAGACGAGAAACTTTGAAACTGACCTTGATAAGTACGTTGCAGAAACCGCCAGCCAACGATTCCGCCAGTCGGAATGACAGGTTGAAAGCTCATTGCTGATAGGCCATCAACCGTTCTTCGCGCGGAAGAAGCGAGCGAAGTGATTTGAGGCATTTATAATATTGCTCGGCCACCAACGCATCTGTCACCTCGGACAATACACGGCGGCTGTCTGTATCTGTAAAAACCTGGCTCAGCTCTTCGACGCTGCGCAACAGATGTTGACGTGCCCGAGCCGGATCCATGTCTCCGGACAGAACAAGCTGTGCGGCATAGCAGACACGGCGCACCGGAGTATTTACTTCATCCGGGTGTATCGCATCGCGCAACCGCAGGACATTGGCCTGCGGCGTCATGATCGAAAACCGGCCACGGCGGTCGCCGTTTTCAATCACAACACCATTGATCAGCACCCTTTCCTTCGGGGCGAGTTTCAGAACCAGCCCGCTCATCAGGTTGCCCTCATCTGGCGCAATCCGCGCAAAATCGCCGTGTTTATTTCAAGCAATGGTTCGATCGACGCGCCATCCGCCAAAATGCGGCTGCTGTGCAGTTCCGTAAACTCGGCAAGGTAAAAGATCCTGGCGCGAATATCGTTTGGCAACGCGTTTGCCGAATCCGCGACACCCGTCGCCAACACGCCCCATAACCGGCGGTTTTCGTGCACGGCCTGAACAAACGCTGAGAAATCCGTTGCCTTGCGCGCTGTAGCCGCCTTGAGACGCCGTGTAATCCTGGAAATTGCCTCATATTCAGTATCACGGGGCGTTCGCGTCGGCGCGGCGGCTTGCGCATAGGTGTATTGAGCGAGGGTTTGCGGGGTCACTTGAAATCCTTCCAAAAAGCCGTCGTCAGGTGGTCACGACCGGGGCGCGAAAACCGCGCCCCGGACCGCGTTGCGTATTAGCGGAACAGCGACAGGATCGACTGCGGTGCCTGGTTGGCGATCGAAAGCGATTGTGTTGCCAACTGCTGCTGCACTTGCAGAGCCTGCAAACGCGCCGAGGTTTCTTCCATGTCAGCGTCGACCAGCGCGCCGATACCGGATTTGAACGAGTCAGAGAGATTCGAAATGAACTCTTTCTGGGTCTCGATCCGACCCTGTGCCGAGCCAAAGGCGGCCGAGGCATCAATCGAAGTATCGATAAGCGATTCGACAGCCGCCAACGCAGCGGTTGCCCCCGCACCTGTCGACACATCAATACCTGCCAGCGCACCCAGACCACCGGCACCCGCATTCACGAACTGAGCCGAGAACGAGATGTCAGATCCTGTGCCGTTTGTAACCGACAACGTACCCGCAGTGCCGGAGTCGTAATCGACGGTCAGGCCGGTAATTCCCAGCTCTTCGATCTTCGATTTCAATCCGACAGCAACAAGGTCACCGGTCGTCGTCGCAGCAGCATCTTCCGCGGAAACGGTATAGGAAACAACCTGATCGTTAATGGCGACCACAACCTTGTCTCCCGCCGCGAAAGCGCCACTGGATTCATCGGTAACCAACGCCGTCGCAGCCGTCGCACCATTGTCAATGGTTGCCCCCACGCGGTCATTGCCGGTCGATGCGCCGGTAGAGCCATCGAAAACCTGTTTGGTGACATATCCACCGGTCGACAGGTTCTGCCCCGAGACTGAGATTGACGACGCAGTCACCGCCCCGGTGTTGTCACGATCCAGCGATGCGAGGATCGATGCAGAGCCGGTCGAGCCATCGACAAGGTTCAGACCGTTGAACTGGGCCGCGCTGACAACCGATGCGATCTGATCCTTCAGTGCAGTCACATCGTCATTGATCTTACCGCGGTCAACGTTGTCTTCCTGCGCCGCGACGATCTTGCTTTTCATCTGTGTCAACAGGTCGGTGACTGTTTCAGACGCATTTCGCGCAACCGCAACAGTCGATTCGCCCAGCGCGAGGCTGTCTTTGATCGCGTTGAAGCCCTTGACGTCGGATTCCATCACCTTCGAGATCGCCCAAACCGCCGAGTTATCCTTGGCAGTCGCGACGTCCTTACCGGTCGAGATCGCGTTCTGGGTCATTGCCAGGTTCTTGTTGACCGACTTGAGAGTTTGCAGCGCAACCATCGCGCCATTGTTTGTCAGAATGCTGGACATTGCCTTTTCCTTTTACCTTCGGGCCATTTTCGCCCATGTTCACCCCGCTGTATCTGCGGGCATTGGTGTCTTTCTGACTTGTGCGACGCGCCGCGTGGCTGTTCGCGCCACCTGATGTTTCCAGGTGCAGCATCACTCTTGAGCCCGATCCCCTAACGGAGTGCTAAAACGCCCGGACCAGGTGTTTCAGATTTGAATCAAACCCAGGCCTATGCGCGTTTTTCCAGCTTTGCCGTATTTCGAACGGAAAACTCACTTCGTTGCCCATCCGCGCCGTACGTGCTGAATTCCTGCCGAACCCGTCGCAGTTCAGCCATGCGGCTGGCGACGGCCCGAATCCCGTCGGCGGCACTGTTCAGCAATGCCTGATTGCGTTCGACTTTCTGCTGCACTCGAACCAATGCATCACTGTCAAGCACCTGAAGGTCGTTGATCGCGCCGATCAGTTTTTCTTTTTCCGGCACCATATGCGTCAGTCGATCCAGATCGCCCTGGATAAGCGCCGCACGCTCCAGATCCAGAACTTCTTCCAGAGATTTGATCAGTGCCATGTCGACCTCAGACGTCATCGGTTTTCTCCATCAGAGATTTCAGCAGAATTTCTGACAAACCCACCCCACCAGCGCGGGCCAGTTCGCGTGCCTGATGCTGAACAAGAAACGAAGAGAACTGGTCTTCACCGGCCCCTCCTCCAAAGGACTGGCGCGTCTTGCCCAATCCGGCCGACTTCATCATTTCGCTCAGGAATGCGGCCTCCAACTCGATGGCCGCGTCTTTCAGTCGGGTCTGGGCCAAGGGCGTTTGAGCCACCTGGGGAGTTGCTGAGACTTGCATGGTTTTCTCCGAAAATGCTTTGAACTTTCTCGATCAAAGGTGAAAGCGGTTAAAATAAACGTAACTTCCTGCGGGCAGAGTTCTGATCAATTACACGGAGCCAGAGCAAAATGCCCAACCCACTAACGCTGGCGGCCGCAGCGCCAACAGCAATTGCGAGACCCAATTCGCCCGCCAAAGAACCGGGTCGGGATGACGGGGCGAGCAGTTTCGAGGACATCCTTGAACAGGGAAACGAAACAAGTCCCGCCACTGACAGTACGCTTTTGGATGCTTCTATCGAAACCACCGACGAAACTGCCGAGATTGAGGTTGAGGCCGTTCTGCCAAACACGGATGAAGCATCTGTCGAGGCGATTTCACCTTGGGCACCAGAGTTGGCAGATAACATTTCACCGCAGGCCGAAATGGCCGGGACATATGAAACGCCTGGGGCGGATTCGGTGCGTCCCGCGCCGTTTTTTTCTGCCGCAGCGGACATCCCTGCGACAGGCGCGACAGAACCGGAACAAACCGTTGCGTCAACGGGTTTGCCCCGTCAGACCGACATTCAACCCTTTGTGGCCGGGCAACCAACCGAAGGGCAGGTTCACACCGCTTCGACCCAGGTCACGCCAGCCCCAAAACCCTCAGAGGCTTTGCCTGTGCTGAGCCAGCCAACCCGATCAAAGGACCAGACAGCCGGGTTGAAAGCCGAACCCCTCGTTGAAAGCACAAAGGTGGCGCCCGAGACAGCAGAAGTCGCTGCCACGCCCAATCCGACAAGTCCAAACCGCGCGACACCCGTTGCACAGCTTCAACTGATCCTCAACTCAATCGAAGCGGAACAGGCGGCACCGGCACAGGAGGTTGACTCTGTGCCCATCGCCTTAGACGAACCCGTTCAGCAAGCCCCCCGCGAGGTGGCACAACACTCGGCGATGCCTTCTCCGTCCGCCCGTGCTGAAATTGCCCGTGCCATAGCTGGGCAATTGGCGGCAACGATTCAGACCCGACCGGGAACCGGTATCATGGAAATCTCGCTCAGCCCTGAAGAATTGGGGCGCGTATCCATTGTGCTGAACGGTCGGTATGACGGGCTGCAGATGACAATCGCCACCGAACGCCCGGACACGATGGAGCTTATGCGCCGCCACCTGTCCGTTCTTACGGAGGAGTTTCAGAAACTGGGCTATGAAAACCTGAACATCGATCTGGGGACTCCGTCGGATTCAGGTGCACGGGATCAGTGGGCAGATGAATTCGATGCTCAGGCCGCACCGGAATCCGAACCGGTTCAGTACGTACACCTCGCGCAAGCCGAGCCGCATCCACAAACTCTTGCCCCGGTCAGGGGCATCGATATGAGATATTGAAAGATGATCACACCCGTCACCGCCGTACAGGCTGCCACCTCTCAGCAAACTGCCGGTCCGTCCCGGAGTTCTGCGATCACCTCGGATTTCGAAACGTTTCTGCTGATGCTGACCGCGCAAGCCCAGAATCAGGACCCGCTGGAGCCGATGGATTCAACCGAATACGCATCGCAACTTGCGCAGTTTTCGATGGTTGAGCAACAGGTTCAAACCAATGACCTGCTTTCCGCCCTGACCAGCACGCTTGGCAGTGTCAATCTGAACGACCTTGCAAGCTGGGTTGGAATGGACGTCCGATCTGCATCGGGGTTCCACTTCAACGGCCAGCCGGTAACCTTGTTCTCGCACGCGGACCCTGACGCGGACGCAACCAAACTGGTGATCCGTGATCATGAAGGCACAGTCGTCGACACGGTTTCTGTTCCCACAACAGCGACGGAGTTTGCTTGGGCAGGTGTGAGTTCCTCAGGCGATCCGATGGCTGCTGGCAACTACACCGCGACGCTGGAAAGCTACAAGAATGACCGGCTGATTTCCGAGAATCCGGTCGCTGCCTATAACCGCGTCGTCGAAGCGCAGGTGGGAGAGGATGCTGTTCTGCTGACCCTGCAAGGTGGTCAAGTGATTTCCGCAGATCTGGTCACTGCGGTTCGAACGGGCGCTTGATCTGTCGGGCAGGACGGGCCAAAGGTTGGCAACTCGACTCGCCAGAAGAAGTGAAAAGACCTCTGCCCGACCTGCCTGTCCCCCCTCATGATCTGGTTGAACACCTCAGCACTTTGGGGTTGGTCAACATGTATGCGCAGTTCGAAATCCTGTATGGCGGTCGGACCAACAGGGTTTGGAAAGTGCTAGGGGACAACGGCGACAAAGTGCTGAAGCTCTACAGCCCGACCTTACGCAACCCCTTGTTTCGAAATGATGCCAAGCTGGAAGCCCTCTGCCTCAAGGCGTTTGGTCCGACCGGTTTTGTGCCCAGGCTACGCGCCGCAGGGCAATACAAAGACGCGCATTGGGTGTTTTACGACCACGCACCCGGAACACCTTGGCAGAATGGCTCGGACAAAGTTGGTGACCTGCTGCGCAGGCTGCATTCGCTGCCCAACACTATTCCAGCGCCTGTGGGGTGCAACGGCAGCGCGGACCTGATGGCCCATGGATGCAGAATTCTGCAAGGGTGCAGGTCAGAAACCCGAAACGAACTGGCAAAACTGCAACCTTCGGTATCCGTCCCCCCCACGACCAAGACTTGCCTGATCCATGGCGACCCGGTCGCTGGAAATATTCTGGTTGCATCCCGCGGCCTGACCTTGATCGACTGGCAATGCCCAGCCTTTGGCGACCCGTGCGAAGACCTTGCGATGTTTCTGTCCCCGGCGATGCAAAGGTTGTACCGGTGCTCACCTTTGTCGAACGCGGAAGAAGTACAGTTTCTGTCCGCCTATCGCAGACCCGAAATTGTTGCCCGCTATCAACGGCTCAAGCCATGGTATGCTTGGCGCATGGCCGCTTATTGCCTGTGGCGCGCGGAAAACGGTGCACCCGACTATTCCGAAGGGTTGAAACTGGAAATCGAAACCCTGAAACCGATTGAGTTTACCTGAGGTCGGAAAGCGCAAACAGGGCGTATGCCGGTGGCATCAATACGCGACGCCAGCGACCCAACGGAAACCGTTCAGGCGTTTGCTTCATCGGGGCTGGCAAACGGGCATCCTGGCCCAAAGCCAGCCGCGCCAATGCGCGCCCGCTGTAAGTACCCATAGCGACGCCGTTGCCATGATACGCAAATCCGGCAAACATGCCTGGCTGCTTGGGTACGGCACCGACATAAGGCATCAGGCTTCGCGAAAGGCACACCATCCCCGACCAGATATGAGTCGCCTCAACCGACGCCCAGGCCCGGAACATGCGTTTGAAATCCTGTTGAACCTTTGCCCGGATCGCGGCCTCGGACCGGGGCGACGACAACAAGCCGCCTCTCATTCCGAACAAAAAGCGCCCATCCGGCATTAGGCGAAAATAGTGCAGAAGATTACGCGTGTCGTAACATATCTGGTCCGAGTTCCAGCCCTGCGCCGATAGTTCTGCCTGGCTAAGCGGGCGTGTTACCATCACCGTCGATTGCGCAGGCAAGTAGCGTCCGGACATCCAATCAGGGATGTCTTCGCTGGAATACCCGTTGGTACAAATCAGCACGACCTGTGCGTTAACCTGCCCCGCGCTTGTTTGCAGCCTGAAGCCGGACGTCGTTTTTTCAATGTTCAGAACGGGGCTGTTCTGAAAGAAATTCACACCCGAAGCTGCCGCAGCGCTGGCCAGTCCGAACAGGTATTTCCGGGGATTGAGCCCAAAGCCGACCGGCAGAGTATACCCTCCGAAGAATGCACCACCCATACCAAGCGCTGGCAAATCAGCAGCTTGGTGCAGAATGCCGGTCTCGTCCGCGTGTCGGCGCAGGACATCCATCGCATGTCGCGAGTGGGCCAGTTGGGTCTCACCACTGGAATGCGTATCCGCATCTATCCGATGCCGCGCCAGCAGATCAGCAACCAGCTGGACCGCATCCTGTTCAGCCGTCTCATAGGCTTGCGCCGCTTCGCGGCCATAGCGGCGCACCATAGACTTTTGCCCTAGCTTCGATCCACCAAGACAGCAGAAACCGCCATTGCGACCTGATGCGCCCCACCCCGGTGGGCCTGCCTCGAACACAGCTACCGAGGTCGCGTTTTCGGCCAGATGCAAAGCCGCTGAGACCCCTGTAAAGCCGCCACCGACGATAGCAACATCAACCTTCAGGTCGCCGGAAAATTCCGGCCAGCTCGGGCTGGAAACGGTTTCGTCCCACCAGCATCCACCACGAGGCCCCGCGCCATAGGTGTACTCGGGAAATATCCGTTTCATTCGGTGCGCGCAGCGGCCTGCTCGTCCTGCCGTTGACGCATCATCGCGCTTTTGGTCACAAGTGAGGCCGTAATCACCCCAACCGTCACGACCGCGATCATAATCGTCGACAGCGCGTTTATCTCGGGGCTGACGCCCAGCCGCACGGCCGAAAAGATCTTGATCGGCAGGGTCGTCGCCGACGGACCCGATGTGAACGACGCGATAACCAGATCATCCAGCGACAATGTGAAAGCCAGCAGCCAGCCCGAGATTACCGCAGGCGCGATGATCGGCAGGGTGACCAGACCAAAGGCCTGCGCGGGTGAACAACCCAGATCCAAAGCGGCTTCTTCCAGCGACTTGTCGAATGTCACAAGCCGTGACGAGACGACGACCGACACAAAACACATCGAAAAGGTCGTGTGGGCCAGAACGATGGTCAGGATACCCCGGTCCAGCCCGATCCCGATAAACAGCAACAGCAGGGACAGGCCGGTGATCACCTCGGGCATCACAAGCGGTGCATAGATCATGCCGGAAAACAATGTCCGGCCAAAGAACCGCTTGCCCCGAACCAGCACATAAGCGGCCGTAGTCCCCAGAATCGTTGCCAGTGTCGAGGAAAACACCGCAACCCGGACCGTGACCCATGCAGCATCCAGAAATGCCTCGTTCTGAACCAGTTCGCCATACCATTTGGTCGAAAACCCGGCCCAGACCGTGACCAGCTTGCTTTCATTAAAGCTGAAGATGATCAGGATGATCATCGGAATATACAGGAACGCAAAACCCAGCGTCAGCGAAACCGTGTTGAACCAGCTTAATCTGTTCATCCGTCAGCCTCCGCCTGTTTCTGCTGGTTGCGCTGGAACAGCACGATGGGAACGACCAGAATAAGCAACAGCACGATCGCGACAGCACTTGCCACGGGCCAGTCTCGGTTCGAGAAAAATTCTTCCCACAACACCTTGCCGATCATCAACGTGCCGGACCCACCCAATAGTGACGGGATCACAAACTCACCGATCACGGGGATCATCACCAGAAAACAACCTGCGATGATGCCCGGTCTGGACAGTGGAATGGTGACCAGCCAGAAGGCTTGTGCCCTCGAGCAGCCCAAATCCTCGGCCGCCTCGATCAGCGAACCATCCATGCGTTCCAATGACGAATAAATCGGCAGGATCATGAACGGGAGATAGGTGTAAACAATACCGATATAGACAGCGGTCGAGGTGTTCAGGATCGTCAAAGGCGTCGAAATGATGCCCGTCCACAGAAGCAGTTGGTTAAGGTACCCTTCATTCGACAGAATGCCCATCCACGCATAGACCCGGATCAGGAATGACGTCCAGAAAGGCAGGATCACCAGCATCATCAGCGTTGGCCGCCATTCCTCGGGCGCGCGGGCCATGCCATAGGCGATGGGATAGCCAACCAGCAAAGTCAGAAAGGTTGAGATCAAAGCGATCTTGACGCTGGACAGGTACGCTTTCCAGTACAGGTCGTCCTCGGTCAGCCAGACGAAGTTTTCAAGATCAAGCTGGCTGAAGAACTCTTTGATCCCCGACCAACCAGCTGAAAAATCCAGTGTCGGTGTATAGGGCGGGATCGCAAGCGCGGTATCCGACAGCGAAATCTTCAGAACGATGAAGAATGGCACCATGAACAGCGCCAACAGCCAGACATAAGGTATGGCGATCAGAACAGCGCGGCGCATCAGTCGGCCAGCAGAACCGCAGCCGTGGCCGTCCAGGACAGCCAGACCGGGTCTTCCCAGGTGAATGAACGGCGCGAGATGCGGCGGGTGTTGGCCGTCTGTGCCTTGATGATTGTGCCGTTTGCAAGTTCAACGTGATAAGTGGACAGATTGCCCAGATAGGCTATGTCGTGAACCTTGCCCTGCACGGCGTTGACCGCATCGGCGGGCCGTTCGGCAGAGATCGTCACTTTCTCGGGGCGGATCGCCAGATGACACAACTGACCGTTTTCAAAGTTTTTTGCTGACCCAGCGGTCAGCGGCGCATGTCCTTCGGCCCAGTCTACCTGATAGGTATCCTCTCCGACAGATGTCGCGCGCCCTTCAATGATGTTCACGTCCCCGATGAAATCAGCGACATAGACCGAGGCAGGATTCTCATAAATCCGGTCCGGAGTGGCAACCTGCATAAGCTGGCCCTGATCCATCACCGCCACACGGCTGGCGACTGTCATGGCCTCTTCCTGGTCGTGCGTAACGATCACGAATGTGGTGCCGGTTTTTTCCTGAATATCCATCAGTTCGAATTGGGTGTCCTGGCGCAATTTCTTGTCCAGCGCGCCCAGCGGTTCATCCAGCAGCAAAAGCTTGGGTGCCTTGGCAAGCGAGCGCGCCAGCGCCACACGCTGTCTCTGCCCGCCTGAAATCTGATGCGGTTTGCGGCGGGCGAACTTTTCCAGCCGGGTCAGGCGGAGCATCTCTTCGACACGGTCTTCCAGATCGTGTTTGGGCATTCTGTCCCGGCGCAGGCCAAAGGCGATGTTTTCCCAGACGCTGAGATGCGGAAAAAGGGCATAGGACTGGAACATCATGTTTACGGCCCGCTTGTTGGGCGGGATCGGGTCGATATCCTTCCCCCCAAGCAGGATTTGGCCTTCGGTCGGTGTTTCGAACCCGGCCAGCATCCGCATCATCGTCGTTTTGCCACATCCCGACGGACCAAGCAGGGCAAAGAACTCTCGCTCGAAAATATCCAGAGACAGGTTGTCGATGGCAGTAAATTCACCAAAACGCTTGGTCACGTTTCGGAACTGGATCAAGGGTTTTGCCTGCGGGTCATCCCATGGCGCAAAGACGTCAGAATTCACTACGGCCCTCGTTCGAATAGCTGGAAAGAGAGGCAAGGCGGCGGAGCCGCCCTGCCGGTGCAATTCGGATCAGGTGCCCGATTTGACCTTGGTCCACAGACGCGTCACGACCCGCTGCGTTTTCGCCGGATAAGGTGTCGTGATGTACAGGTTTTGCATCGTGGCATCATCCGGGTAGATGGCCGGATCGCCGATCACGTCCTCTTCCAGAAATTCCTGAGACGCTTTGTTGCCGTTGGCGTAATACACATAGTTCGATGCCGCCGCCATGTTGTTGGCGTCCAGAATGAAGTTAAGGAACGTGTGCGCGCCTTCGGGATTTGGAGCATCGACAGGAATTGCCATCTGGTCGAACCACATCAGCGACCCTTCGGCGAAGGGGTGGTATTCGATCTCCACTCCGTTATCTGCTTCAGCGGCGCGGTCGCGTGCCTGAAGGATGTCACCCGACCAGCCAACAGCAACGCAGATGTCGCCATTTGCCAGTGCATTGATATATTCCGAGCTGTGGAATTTCTGGATATGCGGGCGGACTGCTGTCAGAACCGCTTCGGTCTTGCCGATCACGTCCGCGTCGTGGCTGTCAGGGTTTTCTCCAAGGTATTGCAGCACCATGGGAATGATCTCGGCCGGGGCATCCAGGAAATGCACACCGCATGTGGCCAGCTTCTCCATGTTCTCGGGTTTCAAAACCAGGTCCATGCTGTTCAGGGCAATGTCGTCGCCCAGAACCTCTTTGACCTTACCGACATTCACGCCGATCCCGGTTGTTCCCCACATGTAGTTGATCGAATACGCGTTGTCCGGGTCATAACCGGCGGTTCGCTCTTCGATTACATCCCAAAGGTTTCCGGCGTTCGAAAGCTTGCTTTGGTCCAGCTGCTGAAACGCACCAGCCTGGATCTGGCGCTGAAGGAATGTACCTGACGGCACCACCACATCATAGCCCGAGCCACCAGCCAGCATTTTGGTTTCCAGAACCTCGTTGCTGTCAAACACGTCATAGATCAGGGTCAGACCTGTTTCTGCTTCGAACTTGCTCAGCAGTTCTTCGTCGATGTAGTCGGACCAGTTGTAAACACGCACCTCTTCGGCGAATGCCGCCGAAGTCCCCAATGCGACGACCGCTGTCATGGTCAGCGTTTTGATTGTCATATTCTTCTCCCTGCAAGTGTACGGGTATTTTCCCGTTTTTTTGGATTTGATCAAGTTTTGCGTTTTCCCTCGATCCAGCGTATGGTTTCACGTGGCCTGTCACCTGACAAGTCAGGCTTAGTCGAAATGGGAAGAACCAATTGGATTTGATCAAAAATAAGGCATCTGCGTCGACATTCGACAAAGGGAAACAGCCCGCACATGAGCAGGTTTATCAAACGCTCAGATCACAGATCCTGTTCGGTGAACTGGTCCCAGGTCAGCCCGTCACAATCCAGGGTCTGACTGATTCGCTGGGTGTTGGCATGACCCCGGTCCGCGAAGCGATTCGCCGGTTGATCTCGGATGGAGGGTTGGTTTTCCAGGGCAATCGGCGCGTCAGTGTACCGCTGCTGAACTCCAACGATATCGAAGAGATGATCTTCGCCAGAATTTCAATAGAATCAGAGCTTTCAAGACGTGCAACCGCCAACCTGAAAACACAGGACATTGATCATCTGGAACGTTTGGACAGGCATTTGGATCGCATGATCGCTGATGGCGATGTCGGTGGCTATCTGCGTTTGAACCAAGCTTTTCACGAAACGCTGTATTCTTATGCAAACGCGCCGATCCTCAGTGACCTGGCCGAAAGACTTTGGTTGCGGTTTGGCCCTTCTTTGCGTGTTGTCTGCGGGCGCTTCGGCACTCAGAGCCTTCCGGATCGCCACAAGGACATTATTGCCGCTTTGCGCGTGGGTGACGCTGAAATGACCGCAAAGGCAACCGCCCAAGACATCGAACAAGGTATGGACCTGATGGCAGAAGCATTGACGTCCGTCTGATTCAGCCTGATTCGATTGACAGGAAAAAATTTGATCATATTGTGATCCGCAACTGCGTTCTTGTAGGAGATTCTCCGATGTCTACCATCACCAACCATATGCCGACCGCCGAGTTGCAGGCGCTGGATGCGGCGCATCACATTCACCCCTTCTCGGCCAATGGTGCGCTGGGGAAGGAAGGGGCGCGCGTGATCACACGTGCCAATGGTGTTTATCTGACCGACAGCGAAGGTGAGGAAATTCTGGACGCGATGGCGGGTCTGTGGTGCGTCAATATCGGGTACGGGCGTAATGAGTTGGCCGATGTTGCCGCGCGCCAGATGCGCGAGCTGCCCTATTACAACACTTTCTTCAAAACCACCCACGTCCCGGCGATTGCGTTGGCCGCCAAGATTGCCGAACTGGCACCGGGCGATCTGAACCATGTCTTTTTCGCAGCAGGCGGGTCCGAGGCAAACGATACCAATATCCGCCTCGTGCGCACCTACTGGGCCCAGAAAGGCCAGCCCGACAAGAACATCATCATCAGCCGCAAGAACGCCTATCACGGCTCATCCGTGGGCTCGGCCTCGCTGGGTGGTATGGCCGGGATGCACGCGCAGGGCGGCATTCCGATCCCGAATATCCACCACATCAACCAACCGAACTGGTGGGCCGAAGGCGGCGACATGTCCCCCGAAGAATTCGGTCTGGCCCGCGCGCGCGAGTTGGAAGAGGCGATTGAAGAGTTGGGCGAAGACAGGGTCGCCGCCTTTATCGCCGAGCCGGTTCAGGGCGCAGGTGGTGTAATCGTGGCGCCCGATACATACTGGCCGGAAATTCAGCGTATCTGCGACAAGTACGATATCCTGCTGATAGCTGACGAGGTCATCTGCGGATTTGGCCGGACAGGCAACTGGTTCGGGTCGCAAACCGTTGGTATCAAGCCGCATATCATGACCATCGCCAAGGGCCTTAGCTCGGGTTATGCACCCATCGGCGGGTCCATCGTGAACGACGAAATCGCCGAAGTAATCGGCGGTACCGAATTTAACCACGGCTATACCTATTCCGGCCACCCGGTCGCGGCCGCCGTGGCATTGGAGAACCTGCGCATCCTCGAAGAAGAGAAGATCGTTGAGCATGTGCGCGACGTTGCCGCCCCCTATCTGAAAGAGAAATGGGAGGCACTGGCAGATCATCCGCTGGTGGGTGAAGCCAAGATCGTTGGCATGATGGCATCCATCGCGCTGACCCCGGACAAAGCCAGCCGCGCCAAATTCGCATCCGAACCCGGCACGGTCGGCTATATCTGCCGTGATCGGTGCTTTGCCAATAACCTGATCATGCGCCATGTTGGCGACCGGATGATCATCTCACCCCCGCTGATCCTGACACCTGCGGATATCGACGAAATGTTCGTGCGGATCTACAAGTCGCTGGACGAAGCTCAGGCCGAGATCATTGCGCAGGGGTTGATGAAAGCTGCATCCTAACTCAGCGATTTATGCGTCTTTTTAGGCGGCCCATTCGGGCCGCCTTTTCTTACCGCAACCTCTCCAGCAGGTTTGGTGTGGGGTATCCGTCCGGGACCAGCCCCTGCGCCAGTTGATACGCCCGAACGGCGTTGATCGTATTTGGCCCGGTGCGCCCGTCGACACCCTTTGTGTCAAAGCCCGCATCCGTCAGACGGGTCTGAAGTTCCTTTTTCTCGGCAAAGCTCAGCACCCGGTCGCCGTGCGGCCAGTCGGATTGAAACGGTGCGCCCCCTGCAAGCCGGTCGGACAGATGCCCGATGCCGATCACATAGGCGTCGGCCCCGTTATACGCCTCGATCACGCTGAAATTTTCGAAAATCATCAGCGCAACGCCCTGACTTCCGGCCGGAAGCAGGATAGCGGCCTTCCCATGATCCGGCACGACGGTACCATCCCGCGCCACAACACCCTGAGCGGCCCATTCAGACGGCATCAGCGTAAAATCACGACGGGCTGAGGCGTAATCGAAATCGGCGGGCAGACGAACCTCCACGCCCCACGGCTGACCTTTCGTCCAACCATGCCGCGCCAGATAAGACGCCGCCGAAGCCAGCGCATCCGTCGGGTCATCCGACCAGATGTCCCGCCGGCCATCACCGTCAAAATCCACCGCGTGATCCAGATATGACGTGGGCATGAATTGTGTATGCCCCATTGCGCCCGCCCAACTGCCAAGCATGTTGCCGGCGCTGATATCGCCAGCCTGCACGATCCGCAGAGCAGCGACCAGCTGCGTTTCAAAGAATTGTGCCCTCCGCGCATCAAAGGCAAGCGTTGCCAATGAACGAAGCGTTGGACTGCTACCGCGATAGGACCCGAACGAGGTTTCAAGCCCCCAGATGGCAGCGACCACCTCTTTTTCGACACCGTATTCAGCCTCGATCCGGTTCAACACCTGCCGATGCCGCTGCAGGGCCGCACGCCCGTTCGACAGGCGCGTTTCCGACACTGCGGTCTCAAGATACTCCCAGATGGGTTTCGAAAACTCAGCCTGATTGCGATCCCGTTCCAGGACATCTTCGTCATAGCTCATCCCCGAAAACACCTGAGTCAGTGTTCCCTGCGAAATACCCTGCCGTCGCGCACGTCCCTGAAAGGCGCCAAGCCAGGACTGAAACCGTGCCGTTGTCGCAGAAGCCACGGGCAAGGCCTCAATCAACGGGCGCGAGACCGGGCGGATCGAAACGGTTACATCCGCCGAAGCCAGTTGCAGCACATCGCGCGATTTCCCGCCGTCTGCCCATCTGGAGTTTTCTGTTATTTCCGCCTGCACTATGGATGCCCACAATGCGACGGTCATGACGCCGCCTACGCATTTTCGCATTCCGTTTTTTCCTGATTACTGCTCGACCACAGGGTAGCGCAAAATCGGAAATTCACAAAGTGCTCAGACGTTCGCCTCACGCTCCTGCGCGGCACGCTCTGCCCGAATGCGTTCCAATGCCTCGCGCAGCAGTGGCACGCGGTTCGGCCTGAAGCTTTGTTCAGTCACTGACATGTCCTGCAACCGATCCAACCGGAAAACGCGGAAATCCTGTCGCAGGTGGCACCAGCCCAACAACACGTTCGAGTGATCCAGATAGACGATGCTCAAAGGGTTGACGCGCCTGTGCGTAGCATCGCCTTTCGCATCCGTATAGAAAAACTCGACCGCGCGCTCATCCCACGTCGCCTGCCGGAGAGTGGCCACGTCAATCGAGGGTTCAGGCGGGCGGTTGAACCGCGTAGCCGCCAGAACCGCATGGCTGAGCCGATGGGACTGGCGTTGCGGCAAGCGTCCCTGAAGTTTCCGCAGGGCCGTACCCGCCGCGCCCGACAAAGCCGGATCGCCAATCACCTGAACTTCGCGCAGGCCAAGAACCAACGCTTCAAGCTCATCATCAGTGAACCCCAATGGGGGCAGGGTCGCGTCCTCGATCAGGGTAAAGCCAAACCCCGCTTCGCCGTCGATCACGGCACCCAGCCCGCGCAATGCATCAATATCCCGATGAATTGTTCGGGACGAAACACCCAAATCCTGCGCCAGCTGTTCGGATGTTCTGGGCGAAGGGCCAGAACGCAGGGCTTGCATAAGTTGGAACAATCGGGCGGTGCGGGACATGATGTACAATAGCTTACCCCTAATGACAGAAACTGTCATTAGGTCCCGATACTCAGTCAGCACACAATGACACGGAGCCTCATAATGCTGACCCTTCTCACCTTCCCCTCTGCCTTCGGCCTGTTCAGTGCCAGCCCCTTCTGCGTCAAGACAGCATTGATGCTTCAGCAGTCCGGTCAGACTTGGCAACGCTCGGATATGCTTGACCCCCGCAAGATGCCCCACCAGAAGCTGCCCGTTTTGCGAACGCCGGAACGCCTGGTTCCGGACAGTGACCTGATCCGCGAATGGTTGGAACAGCAGGGCGCGGATTTCGACAAAGGGTTGACAGATGTCGAAAAGGCGCAGTCCCGCGCACTGGTGCGCATGGCCGAAGAGCATCTGTATTTTCACATCGTTCTGGATCGTTGGGGCAATGACGAAGTCTGGCCAGTCTTACGCGATACGTTCTTTACCGGAATTCCGGCGTTGATCCGGAAACCGGCATCCAATGCGATCCGGAAATCCGTTCTGAAGGGGATTACGTCACAGGGAATCGGGCGGTTTTCGCTGTCCGAACGGTTGGACCGGATCGAACGTGACCTCGAGGCGATCTCAGCCTATCTGTGGCAATCCTCTTTCCTGCTTGGGGACCGTCCGACATCGGCTGACATGAGCGTTGGTCCAATGCTTGCCGCGATGCGCGCCACACCTGCGGACACCCCCCTGACCCGCCGGATCAAACAGGATAACCTGCTGAACAGCTACGTGGACCGGTTGGAACAGGCGATACCAATTGCATGAAACCCTTTGAGAACCCTTTGGTCGCTTCGGCCTTTGAAGCCCTGCCCCCGCAAACCCGTGCGGGGGCTCTGGCCTTGCGGGAGCTTGTGTTTGACACGGCAGCCTCTCTGCCTGCCGTCACCACGGTGCAAGAGGAGCTGCGCTGGGGTCAGCCCGCCTATCTTGCACCCAAGGGGTCAACGATCCGGCTGGGCGCGCACAAATCGGCAAGTTTCGCCTTGTTTGTGCACTGTCAGAGCCGGTTGATAAGCGATTTCACATCCGCCTTTCCGGGCGAGGACCGGATCGATGGGAACCGTGCCGTTCTGTTTGATGACACCGCACAAATCGATCCAACACGCCACGGATGGCTGATTGCCCGCGCGTTGACCTATCACCTCTGACGACGCTTGCGTTCGACCTTGCGCTTGATCTTGTCTTTCTTGCGCTTGGTGCTGATCGCTTTGCGCCGGGATGATCGCCCTTTTGGCCCATGTCCGCGCGGCAAGGCCTGGTCATCGATGGACAGCAGCTCCAGCTCCAACCCGCCGGTCACAGGTGTCGCTTCGGTCAGTCGAACGGTGACACGTTGGCCGATGGCGATAATCAGCCCCGTGTCCGCCCCCATAAGGGTCCCGGCCTCGCGGTCGAAATGGAAGAACTCGCGCCCCAATGATCGCACCGGAACCAAGCCATCCGCGCCGGTTTCGTCCATTTTGACAAATGCACCAAACCGGGCAATGCCGCTGATCCGGCCAGTGAACTCATTGCCAACCCGTTCGCTGAGATACGCGGCCAGATAACGGTCAGTCGTGTCCCGTTCAGCCATCATGGATCGGCGTTCGGTATCTGAAATATGAGTCGCCGTTTCTTCGAGCCGGGTAATCTCGTCTTCGGTCAAACCGTCCGTGCCCCAACCGTGGGCTGAGATCAGCGCCCGATGCACGACCAGGTCGGCATAGCGCCGGATCGGCGAGGTGAAATGCGCGTAGTTCCGCAGCGCCAGCCCGAAATGGCCGAAGTTTTCTGGGTTGTAATAGGCCTGTGCCATCGACCGCAGGGTGGTCAGGTTGATCAGTTCCGCATCCTCGGTCCCGGCGGCGGCGTTCAGCAGCGCATTCAGGTGTCGGGTTTGCAGCACCTGCCCCTTGGCAAGGTTCAATCCGGCAGCCTGCGCCGTTTCCCGCAGGCTTTCCAGCTTCTCGGGCGCGGGTTCCTCGTGCACGCGAAACAGCAGCGGACGGCGCTTGGCGATCAGTGTCTCGGCAGCCGAGACGTTGGCGAGGATCATGAACTCTTCGATCAACCGATGCGCATCCAACCGGTCGCGGAACGCCACGCTTTCAACATGACCCGTCTCGCTGAGCACGATCTTACGCTCGGGCAGGTCCAGTTCCAGTGGCTGTCGCACAGCCCGCGCTTTCTTTAGCGCGGCATAGGCGGCATAAAGCGGTTTCAAGACCGTCTCCAGCAATGGCCCAGTGCGGTCGTTCGGGTTGCCGTCGATGGCCTCCTGCACTTCGGCATAGTTCAGTGACGCAACCGAACGCATCAACCCCCGCACAAAACGATGACCAATCTTGTTACCGTTCGCGTCAATCTGCATCCGCACAGCGACACAGGCACGCGGGACGCCTTCATGCAGGGAACACAGATCACCCGACAGCCGATCAGGCAGCATCGGCACCACTCGGTCAGGGAAATAACTTGAATTGCCCCGCTTGCGCGCCTCGCGGTCCAGGGCCGAGCCGGGCAGCACATAAGCAGCAACATCGGCGATAGCGACCCAGATCACATGTCCACCAGGGTTCTTGGGGTCTTCATCCGCGTGCGCGTAACAGGCATCATCACGATCGCGCGCATCCGAAGGGTCGATGGTCAGCAGCGGCATGTCCCGCAGGTCCTCGCGGCCCTTCAGGCCAACGGGTTTGGCATTGTCTGCTTCTGCAATGACCTTGTCGGGAAAGTCATCCGGGATACCGTGCTGGTGGATCGCGATCAGCGAAACAGCCTTGGGCGCGGTCGGATCACCCAACCGTTCAACAATGCGCGCACGCGGCAGGCCCATGCGATTTTTCGGCCCGGCCTGTTCGGCCTCGACCAATTCGCCGTCTTTGGCACCATGCACCGCGCCATCGGCAACCAGCCATTCAGTCTGGCCTGCCTTGTCGATAGGAACGATTCTGCCCCCTTCGGCCCCTTTACGGAATATGCCCACAATCTTGCGCGGGTTGGTCCCGATTCGGCGGATCAGGCGGGCTTCGTAATTGTGATCTTCTTCGTGCACGACGGTCAGGCGGGCCAGAATGCGGTCACCCTCACCCAGGGCCGGGTCGCTGGCCCGCGCGATGATCAGAACGATGGGCTCGACGCCTTCGCCATGCCATTCCAGTGGGCGGGCAAACAGATCACCATCGGCATTCGGGGCCTTCACCTGCAAGACACTGACAGGTGGAAGACGGTCTGGATCGCGATAGCTGCGCTTGCGTTTTTCAAGGTGTCCTTCGGCCTCAAGCTCTTTGAGGATGCGCTTGAGGTCAATGCGATCCGCGCCCTTGATACCAAAGGCTTTAGCGATGTCGCGTTTCGAGGTCAGGGTGGGGTTCGCCGAGATCCAGTCAAGGACCTCCTGCTTGGTGGGGATGCGAGTCATGCTTCCGGCGTAGCACGCGTTTGCGACCGCGTCATGACCAAAAAACCTCAGGGTTTCAGATCAGCAGCCGTATCCACATCGCGTAGCTGATCCAGCAGGGTCACACGGCAGTTTGGGATTGAGGCAAGTGTGTCGCCCAAAGCATGTTCTGTCGACCAGCGCACATCGCGGAACAGACCTGCGGGCAGCGCGCCATAACGCTGCGCACCGACCAGCCAATAGCCGCCATCCGGCGCGGGGCCGAACACCATCTGGGATCGCCCAAGCGCACCAAATGCACGGGCAATATGTGCACGCGAAATACCCGGAATATCCGCACCAATCAGGCAAACCGGCCCTTTGGGCATCCCGCGCAGCATCCGCCCCATGCGATCCCCCAGGTCGCCACGCCCCTGCGCCGCGCGCGGCAGGTCAGCAGGCCAGACACGGCTGGTCAGACCCTGGTGATCGGGCGAGACGGCCAACACGATCTGCCAGCGGGGATCACGCAATCTTCGGATCAATAATCGGGTCTGGTGCCTGAACCACCATGCTGCACCGACCATTCCAATGTCCCGCCCCAGGCGCGTTTTCACACGACCCGGATGAGGTTCCTTCACCATGATCACCAATGTACGGGTCACGGCAATTCCTGTACCATGTCGCGATGCTCAATCCCGGCGTCCAGATAAACCGGACCCAAAGCGGTAAAGCCGAGTTTTTCATAAAAACTGATGGCGTGTGTCTGTGCTCCGAGTATTACCTGATGGATCGCTGGGTCGGCTCGGACAATATCGACAGCCTTGCGTATCAGGTCGGCGCCCAACCCCTGTCCCCGGACTCGGCTCAGAACGCAAACGCGACCGATCTTGGCCGCACCCTCGCCACAGACAATACGTGCTGTTCCCACAGGCCCTTGAACGTCCCGCGCCAGAAGATGGATCGCGAAACTGTCCAGCGCGTCCTGTTCTTCCGAGACAGGGACCCCCTGCTCGAGAACGAAGACCTGATGCCGCAAAGCGAAACAAGTTGGTAAGTCCTGGGTAACTTCAATGTCAAAACTCATTCAAAATAATCCGTCAGGATACGGGAGTAGATCGCTTTGAGCTGCTCAATCTGCGCCACCTCAACACACTCGTCGACCTGATGCATCGTGCGCCCGACTAACCCGAACTCAACAACCGGGCAGTGGTTCTTGATAAAACGCGCATCCGACGTACCGCCGGTTGTCGAAAGCTCGGGCGCTACGCCTGTTTCAGCCTCTACCGCTTTGGCCACCAGATCCGACAATGGTCCGGGTGGGGTCAAAAAACTTTCGCCCGAAATCCTGATTTCAGAATCAATTTCAACACCGTACTGAGCAGCCACCTGATCAGCTTCCAACTTCAGCCAGCCACTTAATCCGACCCCAGAGTGCAGGTCATTGAAGCGAATATTCACCGTTCCGCCGCACTGGGCCGGGATCACGTTGGTTGCGGTATTTCCAGTGTCGATAGTGACCACTGCCAACGTGGAAGCATCGAAGTGATCTGTACCCTGATCCAGTTCGTGACTCGCCAACCGATCCATCAGCCGGGCCATGGCCGGCAAAGGGTTCTTGGCCCGATGCGGATAGGCCGAATGCCCCTGAACGCCTGTGATCGTAAACCAGGCAGTCATCGAGCCCCGACGGCCGATCTTCATCATCTCACCCATCTTGTTCGGGCATGTCGGTTCACCCACCAGGCAGACGGACATATGCTCATTCGCACCGGCCATGTAGTCGAGCAGGGCGGTGGTGCCATCCAGCGCATCGCCTTCCTCATCACCGGTGATCGTCAGGACAATTGCCCCGTCCGGCGGGGTGTCACGCACGAAATCCATTGCGGCAGCCGCAAAAGCCGCAACTCCGGATTTCATATCGGTGGTGCCGCGCCCATACATCACACCATCCCGCACCTCGGCCCCGAAGGGCGGCGCAGTCCAGGCAGCTTCGTCGCCGACAGGAACGACGTCCGTGTGACCATTGAATCCGAAACTGCGCGCATGACCTTTCGGCCCCCAACGCGCGAACAGGTTGCTGATACCGCCGCGATCGACGCGCGTGCATTCGAAACCTGCATCCGACAGCACTGTCTCAAGCAAGACAAGCGCTCCGCCTTCTGAAGGTGTTACCGAAGGGCAACGGATCAGTTCGGCTGTCAATTGGACGGGATCAGTCATACGGGGACCTCTGGGACTGTGTCTGACGCGGGTTCGCGCACAGATTCAACGATTTGGCCGATTTTCCAACCCCAATCCGTCAAAAATCGGTAATCCGAATATTTAGATGTCAAAGCGGCACCCCAATAAAACATGGAACTTTACCCCGCGACCACCTTGCCGCCCGCCACAAATTCGCGTTACAGGGCCGCGAAACAGGTGTATTGAATATGAAGCGCGCCTTCTTCGCACTGATCTGCCTGACTTTCGCCGTCATCGCACAGCAAAGCCTGGCACAGTCCCTTTCGGTCACAACCGTGACCCGCCCGCCATTTTCCTATGTCGAGGATGGCGACGAAACCGGTTTCTCTATGGATTTGCTGGCGGCTTTGGCCGAGGCTCTGAACTGGGACTACACGGTCAACCGCGTCGACGCCTTTTCTGACATGTTGGGTGCCGTGCAGAGCGGATCTGCAGACCTTGCCATCGCCAATATCTCGATCACTGCCCTGCGCGAAACGCAAATGGATTTCTCTCAACCGATCTTTGAGGCCGGTCTTCAGATCATGGTACCCTCGGACGCGGTACGAAAACCATCGCTGTTGCAGGCCCTGCTATCGAAAGAACTGTTCATCGCAATCGGGCTGGCCTTTGCCATTCTCCTCGGTGGCGGCATGTTGATGTGGAGCTTTGAACGCCGCGCCCAACCCTATTTCGACCGCGACCTGAACGAAGCATGGTTCCCATCGTTCTGGTGGGCGCTGAACTTGGTTGTGAATGGCGGTTTCGAAGAGCGAATGCCGCGCACTCCGTTCGGTCGAATGTTGGGTGTCGTGTTGGTTGTGTCATCCTTGTTCATCGTGTCGGTGTTCACCGCCCGTATCACCTCGGTCATGACTGTGGACGCCATTACCGGCAGCGTGAATTCGGTGAACGACCTGTACGGCAAGACTGTCGGGACAATATCAGGGTCGACTGCGGCCAGTTTTCTGAACCGGCGCGAGATCGAGTTTACCAGCTATCCGGGGTTGAATGAGATGCTGGACGCATTCAAGGCCGAAGATCTGGATGCTGTCGTGTTCGACGCGCCGATCCTGTCCTATTTTGCAGCCCATGAAGGCCGGCGGATTGCGTCGATGACAGGCGGTGTTTTCCTGCGCGAGAATTACGGCATCGCTTTCCCGACCGGATCACCACTGGTCGAGGATGTAAACCAGGCATTGCTTGGCTTGCGCGAAGACGGAACCTATGACGAAATCTATCGCAAGTGGTTCGGGTCGCGGAACTAGACCTGCGCCTCGTCTCCGAAGAACGGTGTCATCTGCGCGACGATCACTGCGTTTTCATCCAATGCCCTCTGCATCAGCGCACGTTCGTCCGCCTCGATATCGTGACCTTGCGCTTCACGCTCGGCCAATGTGCCGTATCCGGTGACATCCAGCGGTGCGGTGTCCGCCTGCTTCAGGATCGCAACCGTCTCACGCACGGCCTCGGCCTCATCCACGCCGCTGGCATAGCACATCAGCGCCGCACCGGTCGCCCCATCAGGCAGCCCGTCGCCCTCCTTGCGGCCAATCTGGACCAGAAGGGTGTAGACTTGCTGACGCGAGGGTTTCTTTTGCTTATCCATGCACCGGGCCATAGCCCCACGCCGGTTCGCGGTCAAGCAGCCAACAATTGCAGGAATCCCGCCTTGCGCCCATAGTACCCAGAATAAACCGATCCCGGATACAAAGGACACCTTCATGCCCTACCCAGATTTCATAGCAAGTTTTCCTAGCCTCGACGTACCATTCCCTGACGACGTGGTGCAAACGGCCGTGATCCGGTCGGATGCGGGCTTGGTGGCGTTCTTTACGTTTCTTCAGGATTTCGAATTGCCCTTACATTCTCACAAAGCCCAGTGGGGCACAGTGGTCGAGGGTGAGATTGAATTGACCATCGACGGGCAGACCCGGACCTACCGCTCGGGCGACAGTTATTCGATCCCATCAGGCGTGGAACATGGCGGCAAAATCAAGGCTGGCACACGGGTCATAGATGTTTTCGAGGAACCGGACCGATATCCGATCAAGGGATAAGCTGGGTGAGAGACTCAGTGAACGCGAGTCTCGGCCTCCCTTATTGATTGAAGGCCTCCGGCCTGAAAAGCTGTTGAGTTGAATCCGGCACTTTTGCGCCAGTCTTCCTCTTCATTTTGGGCCAATTCCCGCTAGCCGGGACACGACGCCAGCAATTCACAACTAAGCGTCGATGCCGGCCCTACGCTGTGGGTACTGCAAAAGTCATTTTCAAAGGAGAGTTGAGATGAGTGTTCTGTCCAGATTGATGACAACAACAGCAAGCGTGATTGTACTTTCCGGTATACCGGCTGTTGCAATTCTGTCCTTTGTAACAAGTGATGCTGCTTATGCCCAAGAAGCGGGCGGTGAAGGCGGCGAAACCACCGGTGGCGGCGAGGCCGAAGGCGGCGCGCAGACCGAAGGCGGAGGTGAATCCGGCAGCGATGGTGAGGCCGAAGGTGGCAGTGAAACCGAGGGCGGTAGCGATTCCGAAGGCGGTAGTGAGGCCGAAAGCGGAGGCGAATCCGGCGGCGATGGTGAATCCGAAGGTGGCAGTGAAGCCGATGGCGGTGGTGAGGCCGATGGCGGTGGTGAGACCGATGGCGGTGGTGAGGCCGATGGTGCGGAAACCAATGCAGGAAGCACAGAAGTGGAAGCCATGCAGGGTGAGAGCCGCTAAGCAGCACTTCAAGGCAGGCTAGGGCCACAAGCTTGGGATCTGCCTTAGCCGACCTGACCCAAAGAACTAATAAGGCCGGAGCGTAACTGCTCCGGCCTTATGACATTCCCAGAACGATCAGTCCCGCAGCAATTCGTTGATGCCCGTTTTCGAGCGGGTCTTTTCGTCAACCCGCTTCACGATCACCGCGCAATAGAGACTGACATTGTTCTTTGACGGCATGGAACCCGCGACCACAACCGAATAGGGCGGAACCTCGCCATACATGACTTCTCCGGTTTCTCGGTCCACGATCTTGGTGGACTTACCAATGAACACGCCCATCCCCAGAACCGAGCCTTCGCGGACGATACATCCCTCGACCACTTCCGAGCGCGCGCCGATAAAGCAATTGTCTTCAATGATTGTTGGGCCAGCCTGCATCGGCTCAAGCACTCCACCGATGCCAACGCCGCCCGACAGGTGCACATTCTTGCCAATCTGCGCGCAGGATCCGACGGTGGCCCAGGTATCAACCATCGTGCCTTCGTCAACATAGGCCCCGAGGTTCACGAAAGACGGCATCAGCACCACGCCCGGTGCAATATATGCCGACTTGCGAACCACACAGTTTGGAACCGCGCGGAACCCGGCAGACCGCCACTGGTTTTCACCCCAACCGGCGAACTTGCTGTCTACCTTGTCCCACCAGCCGCCGTCCTGCGGACCGCCCGGCTGGATTTCCATGTCCTTGATACGGAAGCCCAGCAGAACCGCCTTTTTGGCCCATTGATTTACGTGCCAGTCACCGGTTTCCAGCTTTTCCGCCACGCGCAACGAGCCTCTGTCCAGCGCATTCAGCGTTTCTTCGATCGCCTCGCGCTGCTCGCCTGTTGTGGCGGGCGTAATGGTCTCGCGTGCCTCCCAGGCGGCTTCGATGGCGGCTTCCAGTTGCGCGTTGGACATGGGGTGTCTCCCTACAGAATCTGTTCACGTTGATTTGGCCTATACGCAAGCCCGACCCATGGCGCAATGCGACGTAGACGGGCCCAATTGCGTCTGAGGCAAAGGGTCATCAGCTTGCGCGCCGGATATGGCGGGTCAGGATCGCCGTTGCTGTAGCCATTTCCTTGCGCTTCAACGCCCGCACAATGGCAGCATGATCCGTGTCAGCCCGTTGCACCCATTTCAACCGCCATTGCGCGAACAAATGGCGTGCGCTTGCGATATGCAGATCGTCGATTGCGTGTAAAAGCCGAGGCAACCCGCAAGGTGTCAGGATGGCGCGATGAAACGTTCTGTTCAGAGCCTCCCATTGCGGCATCGACTGCGCCTCGTCACAGGCAATGCGTGCGTTTTCGATCTTTTCTAACGCGACCGGAGACATGTTTTGCATCGATTGCTGCAACGCCAGCGTTTCCAACGCCACGCGCATTTCGATCACCTCCCGAACCTCTGCCGGGTCCAGCGCCGTAACCCGCATTCCCTTGCGTGGTTCATGCCGGGCCAACCCATGCGCCTCAAGCCGCAACAAGGCTTCGCGCACCGGAACATGGCTGGTGTCGAAGGTACGGGCAATATGGTCTTGCCGCAGCTTTTCACCGGCCGCCAGCTCTCCGGTGATGATCCGCTGGCTGAGGCTTTGGTAAATCGTGTCGGAAATCATTGCAGTCATGGATTATAGATAAAATCCACCATCCACATCCACAACCCGATAATTTACCCAGCGAACGGGTCCGGCGCGATATTTGCACCGCACACCAGAACGGCCACGCGTTCACCCGGTTCAGGCCGATACGCACCCGAGGTCAAGGCTGCCAATGCGGTCGCGCCCGCAGGTTCTACCAGAATGCGATGCGCGCGCCAAAGCGCCAGTTGTGCCGCAGCGATGGCATCGTCAGACACCAGAACCGAACTCATACCCTGTGCCAGTTCAAAACAGATTTCGCCGATCCGCCGCGCGCCCAGCGCGTTTGCGGCGATGCCCGACACGGAAACATCAACCGGCTCACCAGCGCGCAACGCTGCATTCAACGCACAGGACGTTTCCGGCTCGACCGCCACAACCTTGCGCGCGCCACCGAACCAGGCCAGCGCCCCGGCGATCAGCCCGCCGCCGCCAACAGCGACCAGTACCGTATCCGCCTGCAAGCCCTGGACGTCCCATTCGGCAAAACAGGTCCCTTGCCCCGCCACCGTGGCCGGGGCGTCATAAGCATGGATCTGCATTGCACCCGTCGTTGCCTCATGCTCTTGCGCTGCGGTCAGCGCGTTCGCGTATTCACCGGAAACAACACTCAGGTCGGCACCGGTTTGCCGGATCAGTGCGATCTTGGACGGGCCCGCCAGTTCCGGCACAAATATTTTTGCAGGATACCCCAGCGTCTGCGCTGCATAGGCCGCCGCCGCACCATGATTGCCACCGGATGCGGCGACCACACCCGCAGCCGGCACGTCCGAGCTGAGCAGCGTATTGAACGCACCCCGCGCCTTGAAACTGCCGGTATGCTGCATGTGCTCGAGTTTCAGCTCAACCGGATAGCCGGGAATGTTGCTTTCCATAACCGGGGTTACCTGCGCATAACCCGCGATGCGGTCCCGTGCTGCCGATATTTCACTTTTCCAATTCATTCTCGTCTTTCCGTGACTGGCACTCTGCCCGCGAACCCTATAGCTGTTTGTCAAACACGCAAGCAGGGATCGATCACCGATGAGAGAAGACCGCCACAGTCCGTTTCGCGATGCGCAGACCGACCGCTCGACCGCAAAAGAGGTTCCGGACACACCGCAAACACGCTCTCCGGCCTACCGTCTGGCTTTCGCGGATGACGAGTTTCTGTGCCGGGACGAGCTGCGCCCTGTACGCTTGCAGCTTGAGTTGCTGAAACCCGAAATGATCATGACCGAGCGTGAGATCACGTCGACCATCGTCATGTTCGGCGGTGCCCGCATTCCCGAACCTTCGCAAAAGCACACCGCGCGGACAGAAACCCTGGCCGGTCTGTCGAAATATTACGATGAGGCGCGCGAGTTTGCCCGGCTGATGACCGTGAAATCGAAAGAAACCGGCTGCCGCGAGAATGTGATCGTCACTGGCGGCGGCCCCGGTGTAATGGAAGCCGGCAATCGCGGGGCACACGAAGCAGGCGGGTGCTCGATCGGGCTGAACATCGTGCTTCCGCACGAACAGGCGCCAAACAGTTTCGTGACGCCAGCGCTCAGCTTCAACTTTCACTATTTTGCGATCCGCAAGATGCATTTCCTGATGCGCGCCCGCGCCATCACCATCTTTCCCGGTGGGTTTGGGACTCTGGATGAACTGTTCGAATCCCTGACCCTGATCCAGACCGGCAGAATGGATCGCGTGCCATTCCTGCTGTTTGGCCGCGCGTTCTGGGAAAAGGTCATCAACTGGGACGCACTGGCGGATGCCGGTACGATCTCGGACGAGGATCTAGACCTGTTCCGCTTTGTCGATACCGCGCAGGAGGCGGTCGATATCATCAACAACTGGGAACCCGCACCGCCCCGCGACGAAATTCCGGGGCGCTGAGCGATGAAATCCCCAAAGACCGGCGAAATGCTCCACCTGCGTGGCAACGCGCTGTCAAAAGGCGAACCCGTCGCCCTTCCGCTGACGCAAAGCAGCATGTTCCATCTGCCCGGCGCGCCGGACGGTCACCCGACCTATGGCCGTGTCGATAACCCCACATGGGTACATCTTGAGCATGTTTTGTCGCATCTGGAAGACGCACCTTGCCTCAGCTTCCCGTCCGGCATGGCCGCGATTTCTGCGGCTCTGTTTGCAACGGTGCAAGCCAGGTCGCGCCTTCTGATCCCTTCGGACGGGTACTATGTCACCCGTCTGCTGGCGGACCGGTTCCTTTCGCGTCTTGGCGTGACAGTTGAAGAGCGCCCGACCACTGCGTTTGCCGAAGGTGGTTTTGACGGGTTTGACGTTGTGTTCGTCGAAAGCCCTTCGAACCCCGGTCTGGACATGATTGACCTGACAGCCGTAGCTGATCAGGTGCGGTCTGCTGGCGGGGTGACGGTTGCCGACAATACGACGATGACACCGCTGGGTCAGCGCCCGTTGGATTTGGGCATCGACGTGGTCGTGTCGTCCGACACCAAGGCGATGGGCGGGCATTCCGACATGCTGATGGGTCACGTGGCCAGCCGCAACAGTGACATCATGGAACGGGTCGAGGAATGGCGGAGAGTCTCCGGCTCGATCCCAGGACCGCATGAGGCATGGCTGCTGCATCGCGGGTTGGAAACGCTGGATGTCCGGTTCGACCGGATGTGCAACTCGGCTCAGGTAATAGCAGAACGGTTGGCAGTT
The DNA here is from genome assembly GCF_059613305.1 of Ruegeria sp. BHSB056. Lineage (NCBI taxonomy): Bacteria > Pseudomonadati > Pseudomonadota > Alphaproteobacteria > Rhodobacterales > Roseobacteraceae > Ruegeria > Ruegeria sp. BHSB056. The sequence continues at coordinate 29,806 of NZ_JBXWSG010000002.1, forward strand.
CACCCAGCGGTCAAGCGGGTCCGCTATCCCGGGCTGGCCGATGATCCATCACACGTACTGGCGCAGGCACAAACGGCACGGTTCGGATTTCTGCTATCCTTGACTTTGGAAAGCGAAGACAAGGCCGAAGCCTTCATCAACACTTGCCCGCTTTTGCGCCCCGCCACATCCTTCGGAGGTGTTCACAGCTCGGCCGAGCGCCGCGCGCGCTGGGGCGATAGTGTCGACCCGGCCTTCATCCGACTGTCCGTTGGATGCGAACCGGTGGACGAACTGTGGCAAGCGATCGAGGCCAGCCTGAACGCGCTGTGATTACTTCTTCGCGGTACGCAGGTCCTTGAAAACGTAGATCGGCAATACCACGCTGGCAATCAGCGCCCCCAGCCAGACAAGCAGCGTCGCCGCCAGCAGGTTCGAGATACCGCCAACGGTCAGCCCCGACGCGATGAGGTCGGTCACCAGCAGGCCCACAAATGTCACGACTAGGGCGATCCCGCCTTTCAATGCGGGCGCTTTCTTTTCGCCAAGCTTCAGTATCAAGGGCTCGGCGATCACCTGAACGACGGTGAAAACAATCACAACCACGATAAATGAGATCGGTTTGATCGCGAAACCGGACAGTATCAGCGAAGCCAGCAACAGCCCGATGGCATTGCCGGCCAGCAGGGCCAAAGCGGATTTAATTCTGCGCGACATGGGATGGCCTCCGTCAATCTACAATCAGAAATATGAAGATATTAGCAGGCTTCTGAGTTTTTTCGAGACAATTCAATCGCCTCTTCCTTTTGACCCGTTGAAAACACGTGGTAGAACACATTCATCAAGATCAGACCTGTCCCTGACCCATGAGTGTGAGATGAGCGACGATCCCTATTCCGTCCTTGGCGTATCGAAAGACGCCAGTGCCGACGAAATCAAGAAAGCCTACAGGCGTATTGCCAAGGAGTGCCACCCGGACCTGAAACCCGGCGATGCCAAGGCCGAGGCCAAATTCAAGGCCGCAGCTGCTGCGTATGACTTGCTGAAAGATCCTGAAACCCGCGCCCGTTACGACAATGGCGAAATCGACGCCTCGGGTCAGGAACGCCCGCAACAACACTATTACCGGGACTATGCCGAGGCCGCTGGAAACCCCTATCGCGGGCGTCAGGCGGACCCGGACGACATGTCGGACATCTTTGCTGAATTCATGCGTGCCCGCGGTGGATTTGGCGGCCAGCAAAGGCATGAGTTTCATGCGCCGGGGCATAACCTGAACTATTCCCTTCAGATCAGCTTTCTGGATGCCGTGTTTGGCGCCAGTCAGAAACTGACCCTACCAGACGGCAACCGGATCGAGGTCAAGATCCCCGCCGGTATAACCGAGGGTCAGACCATCCGTCTGCGCGGCAAGGGTGCTCCGGGTTATGGCGAAGGTCCTCCGGGTGATGCGTTGGTGACTGTCACGGTCGCCAAACATCCGGTGTTTGACCGTCAGGGCGACGACATTCATATTACGCTGCCGATCAGCATCGATGAGGCCATTTTGGGCGGCAAAGTCGCCGCCCCCACCATCGATGGCGGTGTGAACGTCAATGTTCCGGCGGGTACCAGCAGCGGCAAGACCCTTCGCCTGCGCGGCAAAGGGGTGAAGAAACGCGGCTCATCCCAGCGCGGCGACCAACTGATCGAACTGACCATTGCGATGCCCGACAAGGTCGATGATGACCTCAGGCAGTTCATGGAGACCTGGCGCGAAACGCACCGCTACGATCCGCGGAAAGGAATGCCATCATGACCCTGACCGAAAAGGAACTGATCGAAACCGTCTCGCGCCTGACCTCGGACCGCCTGACCGAATATCTTGCGGCCGAGATCGTGATCCCTGAACAATCGGAGCAGGGGCTGGTCTATCACAGTATTGACGTTGCCCGGCTGGAACTGGCCTGCGAGTTGCACGAGCAATACGACATGGAGGCCGATGCGCTGTCGATGATGATCTCATTGATTGATCAGATGCATGGGCTGCGCGCCGAACTGCGCGAGGTTCTGAACGCAGTCGAGGCGCAACCCGAGCCGGTGCGCCATCAACTGATCGAAGTCATCGGCACAGCGCGGTTCCGTCGCAGATAACAGGGTTTTGGGCGCAATGATTTTGGCGTAGAAGGCCGCCTTGATCCTTTGTCAGGTAGCTTCCATGACCCAGCCCAGATCCGAGTTGCTGATGCCTGCGGGCAATCTGCGCAAACTGAAACTCGCCATCCTCTATGGGGCAGACGCCGTGTATCTGGGCACGCCGGATATGTCGCTGCGCACCAAGTCCGAGTTTTCGCTGGACGAGGTGATCGAAGGGGTCGAGTTCTGCCACAGCCATGGCCGGCGCGCCTACCTGACACTGAACCTGTTCTCGCATAACAAAGACATTCCGAAACTGGACGAATATATCGACACGGTGCGCAAGGTGCAGCCCGACGGGTTGATCATCGCCGATCCGGGCGTATTCCAATACGTCCGCGAGCGCGCGCCCGAACTTTCGCTGCACATCTCGACCCAGGCTAATATCTGTTCGTGGCTGTCGGTGAGGTTCTGGCAGGATCAGGGGGCCGAGCTGGTGGTTCTGGCCCGCGAGGTTTCCTATCCCGAACTGGTCGAGATCCGTGAAAAATGCCCCGACATCAAGCTCGAGGCCTTCGTGCACGGCGCCATGTGCATGACCTATTCGGGCCGCTGCCTGCTGTCGAACTTCATGGCCGAACGCGGGGCCAACCAAGGCAACTGCGCCAATTCCTGTCGCTGGAACTATGGCCTGAAACTGCGCCTCAAGGATGGCACGCATCAGGAATTGCGTATCACCGACGAAAACGCCGACCTGTTCGAATTTCTGCTGGAAGAAGGCTGTCGCCCCGGTGACCTGATGCCCATCGAAGAGGATGATCGCGGCTCGTACATCCTCAACTCACGCGACCTCTGCATCATGCCGAAGCTGGACGAGTACCTGAAAATCGGAGTCGACAGCCTCAAGGTCGAAGGGCGCGGCAAATCGGAATACTACGCCGCGATCGTCGCGCGGGCCTATCGTATGGCCATCGATGACTATTTCGCGGACCCCGAGAATTGGGACCCCAAGCGTTACATGCGCGAGTTGGAGACCGTGGGTAACCGCGGCTATACGCTGGCCTTCCACGAAGGGCGGCTGACCAATTACGCCCATGATTACGAACACACGGCGTCCATCGCGCAGTGGGAATATGCCGGGATCGTCACCGAAGTGACCGAGGATGCCTTTTTGGTCGAGGTAAAGAACAAGCTGGAACCGGGCGATGTGCTGGATTTCGTCTCGCCCATCTCGCGCGAGACGGTTCTGCTGCGGGTTTATGATTTCGAACGCGCATCCGATGGTGCTCGGATGGACGTGGTGCATGGCAGCACCAAAACAGTGATCCGCCTGCCCTTCACCCTGTTCGACCACGAGGATATCGACAACCTGCGCGCCCGTTTTCCGGTCTACTCGGTGCTGCGCAAGGAACGCGCCCTGACCGACGAACACTGGAGCCGCATTCGCTTTGACAAGCTCGTGCAGGGATTGGAAACCTCCGGTCGAGACAATCCAACAGCTTATGCACGCCGTCGCGATGATCTGGTTGAAAAGATCGGCGAAGACGGTAACGAACGCCGGTTCAAGACAAACCGCATCGGCACGGAAGGATGCTGCGGCAAGGGCTGCAACGGATGCCTGATCTTCTGGCAGGATGACAAATACGCGTTGGCACGCGAGGTACTGTCCAAACGGAAGCAAGGCGAGCAACTCAGCCGCCGCGAGGCGACAGAACTCAAGCTGCCGGGTGAACCGGCTTAGTTTCCCACCCGATATTCTTCGGGGATAAAGAATGTATAGTCACGATCCGCCACTTGTTCGTGACAGACATGGCAATAGGCAACTTCGCTGGCACGGGCGCCCATGGTATCGCCATACAAGGACCCGTCTGGCAGCACCATGATATAACGCCAGTCAGCGGTGTTCGGGCTGGTACCCTCTGGCAGTTTTTCCATTATGAACATGGCGCCGGGATGTATGTGACCTTCATCGGTCACAGTCATGCTGTCCTTGGCAAGCACCGATCCCATGGGAAGTTCTTCGCCTTGCTGCAATGTCCCGTAGTTATGGGCCATTCGGTTGGCATACGTGTTTACGTAACGCTGACCGTGTGTCGCGGAAATATATGGCACGTCGTTGAAAAGCGGCCAGCTTTGATAGTTTAGAACCAGATCCAATTGCGCCGCAGCATACCCCCGTGCCATGCGGCGGCGCAGTGAATGGTAGTGAGCCGCAGCTTCATCCTTGCTCAGCTCTGCCGGATTTTCGATCGCGATATGAGCGTTGTGGCCATCCGCCGTTGCCAGCCCTGCTGAAACCAGAAGTATCGCGCACGCAATGGCCTTGTGCTGGAGAATAATTCGAAGATACGAGTCCATTATTACGACCCACCTGAAAATCAGTTCGCCTGAGCGCCACTTGACGGCAGTATTCGCATTTTAGCGGCTCCGAGATCTCTTACCAGCTCAGGTCCCGGAAACTCACCGCCTTGTGCATCGATTTGAACCTGCATCCTGCGGCATTGAATCATTAAAATATAGCAAATTTTGCATATTGAATCAGTACCTGAAACATTAAGTTTACAGGCACACTTCATGCGTGCAGGCGGTCATCTTTGACAATCAAAGCACGACCATCCAAACCATGATGAATCCAACAGAAAAACTACCGGGTTAAACCGGCTTCGGACTCAATCTGTTTGCGCGATTTGCGGGCGCGTTCGGTTGCCGATTTCAACTGACCGCACGCCGCCATGATATCCTCGCCCCGTGTCTTGCGAATGGGAGAGGCGTAGCCTGCCTGATAGATGATGTTGGCAAAAGCGCGGATGCGGTTGTTCGAGCTGCGCTTGTACGGCGCGCCGGGCCATTCGTTAAACGGGATCAGGTTGATCTTGGCCGGAATTTTGTGACGCTTGATGTGGTCGATCAAACGATGGGCATCCGAGTCGCTGTCATTCACACCGTCCAGCATCACGTATTCGAACGTGATCCGCTCGGAGTTCGAGGCATTCGGATAGCTGGCCAGCGCCTTCAACAACTCTTCAATATTCCAGCGTTTATTGATCGGAACCAGAACGTCGCGGGTTTCATCCGTGGTTGCATGGAACGAGATCGCCAGCAAACAGCCGATTTCCTCAGCCGTGCGCGCAATTTCGGGTACCACCCCGCTGGTTGACAGCGTAATGCGGCGGCGCGACAGGGAAATCCCCTCGGGGTCCATCGCGATCTTCATCGCATCGCGGACGTTTTCGAAATTGTATAGCGGCTCACCCATTCCCATCAGAACTATGTTCGACAGAAGGCGCGTTTCATCCTTTGGCGCACCGGGGGTCGGCCATTCGTCAAGATCGTCGCGCGCCATCATGATCTGCCCGACAATTTCGGCAGATGTTAAATTACGTACAAGCTTCTGGGTGCCGGTATGACAAAACGAACATGTCAACGTACATCCGACCTGAGACGATATGCACAGCGTTCCGCGATCTTCCTCGGGGATGTAGACCACCTCGACCTCGTGCCCACCCGTGATCCGGCACAGATATTTGCGGGTGCCGTCCTCGGACACCTGTCGGGTCACCACCTCGGGTATCTCGACCACAAAGTTGTCGGCCAGTTGCGCACGGTAGGCTTTGGCGAGATTCGTCATCTGGGAAAAATCGCGCACGCCCCATTGATAGATCCACTGCCAGATCTGACCGGTGCGCATCTTTGCCTGCTTTTCGGGCGTACCATGTTCGATCAGGACCTCGCGCAAACGGTCGCGGGTGAGACCGACAAGGTTCACCTTCCCCTCGGGCAATTTGCGAGGGAGGGTCATGACGTCTTGAGTGATCGGCGCTTTGGGCGACATTGTGGTACCTGCTGAGGCGTATCTTCAAGGATTCTGGCTTGGGATGCGCCTCTATATAGGAACCTGTGCAAAGATCAAAAGGAATCGTTTCAGTCAGTCTGCAAAACTCAACAGTTCTTCAACGCGTGCCCGCCCCAAATTCACCCGGCATGATGTGATTGCGATACCTGTACCCGATCCGCCACCAAACGACGCGCCGACGGCGGTGCAATGCGTATCGCGATAGGTTTCCCAGGCTTGTTGCGCCGCTATGAGGGCAGGTTCAGCCACTATCCGCCCGGTGACCTCGTCCAGCTCCTTGGCAGATTGTACCGCCAATTCAAAACTCACCTGCAGCGCGCGCGACACCCGTGTGTCCATCTCTCCGACGCAGGATCCGATTTCGACTTGTGATCCGGCGTCGGAACACTCCAACGCCGGGTCGGCGGTTGCGGTGGCTGGCAAAAGCAGCGCAATCAAGATCAGACGCATGGCCGCCTCATTCAAATATTCGGCAGGGGTCAGGCCAGAGTAACATGTTTTACCAGAAAGGTTTAGATGCAGGTTGGCCCCCTGAACCAACGGAAATGCAGTTCCGCGTCAGACACCCGCGGGTGGGACATAGCAATCTTCGGCATCCAGGGTCTTAACCGGATCATTCGGCCCGCATTGTTCGCCTGTTACAGGGTAAGTCTCGCCCTTGTTTTCACAGGCGCTCAGCAGCATGGCCGATATCATCATCAGCGCGGCAAGAGATTTGTTCAGCATGGTGGCAACTCCTTGGTTTCTCTTGAACTGATTAGTTCAGAAACCGTCAGAGCTCACATTGATACGGATCAAGTAAACGGGTTGATCCTGCGTAAAGTTGCATCTTGCGCTCTGGGGTGAGTAACAATGCTGTTCCACGTTGTGATTGAGTTCTGCGGTGTTGAAGGTTCCCCATCTCTGAGGGTTTCAACATAGCTACGACGGAAGCGCTTGTGTGGCGTGCTGTTTGAATGCGGAGCGTACCGAAAGCGGCGCTCGGTGATACTGAACCCCGACATGCACAAATAAGAAAAAGATTACGCAAAGTCGGTGGCGCATCTAACATGGCCTCACTCGGCGGCGCGCTAGCCTGCCCGTTTGAAGGCGCAATTTGCTAAATGCCAATGCAAAACGCCCCATCTTTCCACAATCCCTTCAATAGAACTAAGGTCATTGAAAATGATTTCAGCCGAATATTGCCAACTCATGGCACGCTACAACAGCTGGCAAAACTCCTCACTCGTAGCAGCGGCCAACGAATTGACGAATGCCGAGCGCTGGTTTGATCGAGGCGCATTCTTTCAGTCCATCGCCGGGACATTGAACCACCTCTATTGGGCCGACGCGCTAATACTTGAGCGCATCAAAGGCAATGAACGCCCACAAGACACGATCACACACTCACTAACCAGTCCAACAGACTGGTCTGAGTTCAAAAGCTTACGCATAGAACGAGACGCGGAAATCGAGCGGTTGGCAGCCGGTACAACCGACACAGATCTCAAGGGCGCGATCAAATGGTACCCTCCGGACGGCTCTGCCAAAATTGAAATGCCGAAAGCTGTCTGTGTCGTTCAGCTTTTTAACCACCAAACCCATCACCGGGGACAGATACATGCCATGCTCACTGCGACAGGTGTAACTCCTGAACCAACGGACGTTTCAGGAATGCCGTAGCAATTGCTTTACGCCAACGTTGACGGTAGCCAATCAAAAAAAGCACCGCCAAAGACGGGACCATTTGCTTAGGTCGGGGTGCTTACTTGGTGCACCGCTTTTCAGCGTCTTCGATTGCTGCGGTAAAGCCCAGCAGCGAGAAGGTGTCCTTGGTTTGTGTGCCGCGTTCGGACCGGGCGGTCAGAACAGCCTCGGTTCCGCGTTTCAGCGCGGTGACGATCTTGGCGTCATCTGCATCTGATGCAGGCCAGGCCCACTCGCCTTCGGTGAACAGTTCAAACTCGGACCCGTCGACATTCAGGTTCACCGTCGACCCCGGTGCAAACGGGTAGCCGCCGGTAAAGGTCACTTGTCCTTTGACCTCGGCATTGGGGCGATAGAACACAAACAACAGGATGTCGCTGCGCCGCACGGATACGACACGCCCGCCCCGGGTGTTCACGGTTTCCTTGGGGGCCGAAACGCTCCAGCATTCGGTGGGATCATCTTCGACAAAAACGCTCCAGTCCGTTTTTGCAGCAACCCGGTTTGTGCTTGTCGCCTGTTGGGCGAGTGCAGACGTTGCGGCGATGCCTGCCACACACAGGCCCGCAATCGTACGAACGAGCATTGATCCCATTTGTCCAGCCTCCTAGCTCGACCGATACCTCAAATCCATCGGTCATGGCTGCGAACCCTTCCGGCCCGTCTATTCCGTTGCGCATTCCGATGATTGCCGACATACACACACTAACGCAGGTTTCGCCACAGGCGAAAGGGCGATTGGCAGATTTTTGCGCATAAATTTCGGAGGTCCTGATGACGCAGCCCGTAGCAATGACAGAACTGTGGCGCGGCAACTTGCTGGAAAGCCTGCATCTGGGCCACGCGGTCATCTGCGACGACACCGGCCAGATCGTGCGCAGCTGGGGCGACCCGCAGGCGGTTATCTATCCGCGCTCATCCGCCAAGATGATTCAGGCGCTTCCGCTGGTCACGTCTGGAGCCGCGGCAAAATACGGATTGAACAGCGAACATCTTGCGCTGGCCTGCGCGTCCCACAATGGGGCCGCGATCCATACCGACCGCGTGACAGCGTGGCTTGATCATCTGGGGCTGAGCGAGCACGACTTGCGCTGCGGGCCACAGGAGCCCGCAGACACCGCAGCGCGGGATCGGCTGATCCTGGCGGATGACACCCCGTGCCAGATCCACAACAATTGTTCCGGCAAGCATTGTGGTTTCCTGACACTGGGTCAGCATATGGGCGCAGGGCCGGAATATCTGGAAATCGATCACCCGGTGCAGCAGGCCTGCCTGTCTGCCATCGAAGAAACGTCAGGCGAAACCAGCCCCGGTTATGGTATTGACGGCTGTTCCGCCCCGAATTTCGCCGTGTCCCTGTCCGGGCTGGCCCGGTCGATGGCGTGGTTCGCCAGCGCCTCGGATCGGTCCGACCGTTCCAGCGAGGCAGCGGTTCAGTTGGTGGCGGCCATGGTGAAACACCCGGAACTGGTCGCCGGTGAGACCCGTGCCTGCACCGAACTGATGCGCGCCATGAACGGACGCGCCGCCATCAAGACCGGGGCCGAGGCGGTGTTTGTAGCCATCATCCCGGAAAAACGCATGGGCGTTGCGCTCAAGATCACCGATGGCACCACGCGGGCCAGCGAATGTGCCATCGCCGCCATTCTGGTGAGCCTTGGTGTGCTGGAGGCCGATCACCCGGCCACCCGCAAATTCATGAACGCCACGCAATACAGCCGCCGGGGGCTGGAATGCGGCGTGATCAAACCTGCGCCGGGTTTCCCCGGCTAAGGCCCCTACATCTCGATCTCGTGCACCTCGGCCACTTCAACCGAGCCCGAGCCGTTGACAACCATCGGACAGCCCTTGGCCATCTCGGTCGCGGCGTCGATGCTGTCGGCCTTGATCACGGTAAAGCCCGAGGCCGGGTTTGCACCGCCATTGTCGACAACCCCGCTGCTGCTGACCGTATAGGATTGTCCGACCGGGTTGCCGGGGATCTCTAACGCTTCGGCCATACCCTGAAACCATGCGCCCCAAGCGGCCATGGTCGCCTCGATCTCGGCGGGGTCGGTCGGGGTGTGTCCCCCGTGATAGACAAACAAATATTGAGGCATATCGCTCCTCCCTGATGAAACCTTATTTGCACTTCGCTTCGAGTTTGCGCAGCGAAGACGTCCAGCCCTGTTTGTGGTTCGCGGCTGCTTCGGCATCGGCCAGTTCGCGGTGGTCCAAAACCAGACGTGACCCCGTGCCTGTCGCTGTGACTGTGAAGGTGACGTGGCTTTCGGCCCCGCGCTGATCCTGATCGTCATGCCAGCCCCAGGTAAACCCCACCGAGTTTGGCGGGTCGACATGCGTGACGTGGCCCGAGACCTTGTATTGCTGGCCCTCGCTGTTTTCCATGACCGAATACCACGGGCCGGTGCGCGAGAAATCCAGATTGTGTTCAGGCACGTGCATCCCTTCGGGCCCCCACCATTGCAACAACCGGCTGCCGTCGCTGATCCATGCAAACAGGTCTTCTGGGCTGACGGGGAAGTCCCGTTCCAGTTTCAGGTCGGCCATGAATTCTCCCTTTCGATGATATCACTGAGGCGATCGAGGCTGCTCTCCCAGAATTGCCGTTTGGAGATGGTCCAGTCGGCAATCATCCGCAGCCCTTCGGACCGGATGGAGTACATCCGTTGTGTGCCCCGCACACGCTGCTGAACCAACCCTGCCTCGCGCAGCACCTTGAGGTGTCGCGAGATCGCAGCGCCGGATATTCCACGCCCTTCGATCAGGTCACCGGCGGGCAGTTCGCCCTGCTCCATCAGTTGCTCGACAATCGAGAACCGGGTGGCGTCAGACAAAGCGGAAAAGGTGGTCAGAAGCGTACTCATGACCTCTATTTAACACAAATGTTAAATAATGAAAAGCCCTGTCAGGATTCGACAAAATCCGTGCGACTGTACCCTTGCAGGTAAAGCAGTGCCGTCAGGTCGCCGTGATTCACCCGCACGTCGCATTTTGCGGCCACCGACGGTTTGGCATGAAGCGCAACCCCGGTTCCGGCCCGCCCCAGCATGCCCAGATCATTGGCCCCGTCGCCCACGGCGATCACGTCACTTTCGGACAGGCCAAGGCGTGTCGAGATCTGTTCAAGCGCTTCGATCTTGGCCTGACGTCCCAGAATAGGACGCGCCACATCGCCCGTCAGTTTGCCATCTGAGGCCAGCAGAGTGTTGGCGCGGTTTTCATCGAACCCCAGCAGTTCTGCCACCCGCGCGGTGAAGGCGGTAAAGCCACCGGACACCAGTGCAGCATAGGCACCGTTGGCCCGCATCGTTGCCAGCAACACCTGTCCGCCGGGCATCAGGGTGATCCGTTCGCGCAGGACTTTGCCAATGACGCTTTCATCCAGATCCTTCAGCAGACCAACCCGTTCGATCAGAGCACCTTCGAAATCCAGCTCTCCGTTCATGGCGCGGGCGGTGATGTCCTTGACCCTTTCGCCGACGCCAGCCTCATCCGCCAGTTCGTCAATGCATTCCTGCTGGATCATGGTGCTGTCCATATCGGCCAACAGCATCTGTTTGCGCCGCCCATGTGCGGGCTGCACAATCAGGTCCACGCCCATGCCTTGCAAGTCTGCCCAAACGTCCCAGCGATTGGCGGGCATGTCACTCAGCTCAAACTCGACCGCTTCGTCCGGGCTGAGCCACAGGACATCTCCACCGCCCCACGCGTTGCGCAGCGATTCTGGCAAGGCGCGGTCCAGTGAGGGTGCAGCCGGGTTGGTCAGCAAAGTGGCGACGTACATATTCCAATCTCCAGTGTCATACCCATGCGGAACGGTCAGGGCGTCAATGGTGTTCGACCTTGTTCGGTCAGTTCCCAGCAACTCCGTCCCTCGAATACGGCGACGCCCGTCGGGCGTCCGTACCCGGCCCCCGTGTCCAGATTGATCCGGTTGCCATAATGCGTCGCCTGATCCACAGGCGTGTGTCCATGAACGATCAGTTTGGGATGCGGGCCTTGGTAGTCGTGGAAGTCCTGTCTGATCCAGATCAGATCACTTGCCTGCTGTTCATTCAGCGGCACACCCGGACGGATACCCGCATGAACAAAGGCAATCTCGGGCGTCTGATGCATCGCCACCAGATCGCGCAGAAAGGTCAGGTGCGATTTCGGCACGGCTGCCTGTGCCATCCGGTGCAGGTTTTCAAGGCGGATCTGACCTTCGAATTCCACCCCATAGCTGCGCAGGGTTTCGACCCCGCCCAACCTGTCATGCAGCCAGTGGTATCCCACCAACAAATGCGGATCGTGGCGCGGCGTGTCCTCCATGAACCAGGCAAACATGCGATCGTGATTGCCCAGCAGAGTGATCCAGTTCCGACCCGCATCACGCCCGGCAATCAGGCGTTCGATCAGCCCGCGACTGTCAGGGCCGCGGTCAACGTAGTCACCCAGAAACACGATCTGAGCATCGGGGCCGCCGTCGCTTTGGATCAGGGACAGCGCGCGCTCCAGCTCAGCCACCTGCCCGTGCAGATCACCAATAACATAGATTGGCTGCGTCATAGACGGCCTCCGGCGGTAAAGTTCAGCTTGCTTGTGCCTCAGATCATGGTTTGAGAGAACAAAGGACCCGGATATTCGCATAACCGGGTCCTGAACTGTTCCTCAAACTCAACAGCCCCGATCAGGCGACGTCGAATTCCAGTGGCTTGATCTGTGTGAACAGGCCTGTTTCGGCAAGCTTCGCCCGCGCTTCGGCCGGGACCGGTTCGTCGACATAGAGCAATGCAATCGCTTCGCCTCCGGCCTCAGCGCGGCCGAGGGTAAAGTTGGCGATATTGACGTTGCTCTCACCCATGGTCTGACCCAGCGTGCCGATGATGCCTGGCACGTCTTCGTTGGTGGTGTACAGCATATGAGCGCCGACCTCGGCATCGATGTTGATGCCCTTGATCTGGATGAAACGCGGTTTGCCATCGCTGAACACCGTACCAGCGATCGACCGTTCACGCTTGTCCGTTACGACCGTGACCTTGATATAGCCATCAAAAACACCCGATTTGTCCTGATTGGTGGTCGAGATCTTGATCCCACGTTCCTTGGCGACAACCGGGGCCGACACCATGTTAACCTCGGGGTTGAACTTTTTCATGATCCCGGCGACCACCGAGCAGTTCAACGCCGCCAGATTCATTTCAGCGGCCACACCATCATACAGGATATTGATCGCCTTGACCGGCTCATCCGTCATCTGGCCGATGAAGCTGCCCAGATGGCCGGCCAGCTTGATCCACGGCCCCATCACCTTGGCTTCTTCCGCCGTCACACTGGGCATGTTCAAAGCGTTCTCGACCGCACCTGTCAGCAGATAGTTCGAGATCTGCTCGGCCACTTGCAGCGCCACATTCTCCTGCGCTTCGGTCGTTGCTGCACCAAGATGCGGCGTGCAGACCACGTTGGGCAGGTTGAACAGGGGGTTGTCCTTGGCGGGTTCCTCACCGAACACGTCAAACGCGGCGCCAGCAACGTGACCGGTTTGCAGCGCCTCGGCCAAAGCCTCCTCATCCACCAGACCACCACGAGCGCAGTTGATGACGCGCACGCCCTTCTTGGTCTTGGCAAGGTTCTCACGGCTCAGAATATTGCGGGTCTGATCCGTCAGCGGCACGTGCAGGGTGATGAAGTCAGCGCGCGACAGCAACTCGTCCAGCTCTACCTTTTCCACGCCCATTTTGGCGGCTTTCTCTTCGCCCAGATAGGGATCATAGGCGATGACTTTCATCTTCAGGCCAAGCGCGCGCTCGCACACGATGCCACCGATATTCCCCGCACCAATGACGCCGAGTGTCTTGTTGGTCAGCTCGATCCCCATGAACTTGGACTTTTCCCACTTGCCCGCATGGGTCGAAGTCGAGGCCTCGGGGATCTGCCGCGCCACGGCAAACATCATCGCAATAGCGTGTTCTGCCGTTGTGATCATGTTGCCGAATGGCGTGTTCATCACGATCACACCTTTTTTCGACGCCGCTTCCTTGTCGATATTGTCAGTGCCGATTCCGGCCCGGCCGATCACCTTCAGTTTGTAGGCTTTTTCCAGAATGGTCGGCGTGACCTTGGTGGCCGAGCGGATGGCAAGACCGTCATACTGGCCGATCACCTCGGCCAACTTGTCCTTGTCCTTGCCCAGATCGGGCATGAAATCCACGTCGATGCCGCGATCACGGAAAATCTGAACGGCGGTTTCGCTGAGTTTGTCGGAAACGAGTACTTTGGGAGCCATGTTTGTGGTCCTTGAATGTATTGAGAGGTCCGGGCCGATGCGGCCCGGTGAAGATGGGATAGGATCAGGCGGCTTCTGTTTGCGCCGCGATTTCGGCCTCAAAGGCCCATGCCAGCCAAGGCAGCATCGCTTCGATATCCGAGGTCTCGACCGTACCGCCGCACCAGATCCGCAAGCCCGCAGGCGCGTCGCGGTAGGCACCGATATCCAGCGCGATATTCTCGGACTCCAGCCGTTTGGCCACAGCCTTGGCAAAGCTTGCGCCGTCCTGAATGCGCGCGTCGGTGAATTTCAGACAGACGGATGTGTTTGACCGCGTCGCAGCGTGTTCGGCCAGGTTTTCGATCCAGTCGTTCTGGTCGCAGAACGCATGCACGGCACCGGCATTGGCGTTCGCGCGGGCAATAAGGCCTTTCAGACCGCCGACCGATCGGGCCCAGTCCAGCGCAAACAGATAATCCTCAACCGCCAGCATCGACGGTGTGTTGATCGTCGCCCCGGTAAAGATGCCTTCGATCAGCTTGCCACCCTTGGTCAGGCGGAAAATCTTGGGCAGCGGCCATGCGGGGGTATAGCTTTCCAGCCGTTCAACAGCGCGCGGCGACAGGATCAGCATCCCGTGGGCCGCTTCGCCGCCCAGCACTTTCTGCCAGCTGAAGGTCGTTACATCCAGCTTGTCCCAGGGCAGATCCATCGCAAAGGCAGCCGAGGTTGCATCGCAGATCGTCAAACCCTGACGATCATCGGCGATCCAGTCGCCATTCGGCACGCGCACGCCTGAAGTCGTGCCATTCCAAGTAAAGACCACGTCATTTGCGAAATCGACCGATGCCAGATCCACGATCTGCCCGTAATCCGCAGTTTTCACCTCGGCGTCGATCTTCAGCTGCTTGACTACGTCGGTCACCCAGCCGGACCCAAAGCTTTCCCACGCCAGCATCTCGACCTTGCGCGCACCCAGCAAAGACCACAGCGCCATTTCAACCGCGCCAGTGTCCGAGGCGGGAACGATGCCAACGCGGTAATCCGCCGGAATGCCCAGAATCTCGCGCGTGCCTTCGATGGCCGCCTTCAGCTTGTCCTTGCCGACAGCGGCGCGGTGCGACCGGCCCAATGCGGCATCGGCCAGTTTTGTCAGGTCAAATGTGGGGGGTTTGGCACAGGGGCCCGAAGAAAAGCGCGGATTGGCCGGCCGCGTCGCCGGTTGTTCGATCGTCATGTGTATTACCCTTCCAGATACACGCCCCTCGTTGGGGAGGGGTGTCCCACGGACAGACCTAGGGGGCCTTCGCACCTGCAGCAAGCGGAAAAGACGCTTTACCGGGTAAAAACGACATCTGAAACGGGCACAAATCAGAACACGCGTTTCCGATTGGCGAAAAACCCCGCCGATGTTTCGGCGGGGTTTGTTTGTGTTACTCAGCGGCGTCTTCGTATGCGTCCATTGGTGGGCATGTGCAGACGAGGTTTCGGTCGCCGTATGCGTTGTCGACGCGGTTGACGGGGGACCAGTATTTGTCGACGCCCATGGATCCCGGCGGGAAGCAGGCCTGTTCGCGGGTGTAGGGGCGGTCCCAGTCGCCGACCAGATCGCGCACCGTGTGGGGGGCGTTTTTCAGCGGGTTGTTCTCCGCGTCGATCTTGCCGTCGATGATGTCCTGCGCCTCGGCCCGGATCGACAGCATCGCGTCGCAGAAGCGGTCGAGCTCGGCCATGGGCTCGGACTCGGTCGGTTCCACCATCAGGGTGCCGGCCACCGGCCAGCTCATCGTCGGCGCGTGGAAGCCTGAATCGACCAGACGCTTGGCCACATCGTCGACGGTGACATGCGCCTCGGCGTCCAGCGGGCGGGTGTCGAGGATGCATTCATGCGCTACACGACCCGTTTCCGAGGTGTAGAGGATGGGATAGGCATCCTTGAGCCGTGCCGCGATGTAGTTGGCGTTCAGGATCGCCACTTTGGTGGCCTGAGTCAGACCCGCGCCGCCCATCAGCAGCACATAGGCCCATGAGACCGGCAGAATGGACGGAGACCCAAAGGGCGCCGCCGAGACCGGCCCAACGGCGGTGCCGTATTCCGGGTGGCCGGGCAGGTGTTCGGTCAGATGCGCCTTGACGCCGATCGGACCCATGCCGGGGCCGCCACCGCCATGCGGGATGCAGAAGGTCTTGTGCAGGTTCAGGTGGCTGACGTCGCCGCCGATGTCACCGGGACGTGCCAGCCCGACCATGGCGTTCATGTTGGCGCCGTCGATATAGACCTGACCGCCGTGATCATGGGTGATCTGGCAGACCTCCTGCACGGTGGTCTCGAACACGCCATGGGTCGAGGGGTAGGTGATCATGCAGGCGGCCAGATGGTCCGAATGCTTTTCCGCCTTTTCGCGGAAATCATTCAGATCGATATTGCCCTTGTCATCCGATTTCACCGGCACAACCTGCCAGCCCACCATCTGCGCCGAGGCCGGGTTGGTGCCATGGGCCGAGGTCGGGATCAGGCAGACATTGCGCTGCCCTTCGCCGCGGGCGAAGTGATAGTTGCGGATGGTCAGAAGACCCGCATATTCGCCCTGCGCGCCCGAGTTGGGCTGCTGGGAGATCGCGTCATAGCCGGTGATCTGGCACAGCTTGTCGTTCAGATCCGCAATCATCTCGTGATAGCCCCGCGCCTGATCTTCGGGCACGAAGGGATGCAGGTTGCCGAACTCGGGCCAGGTGACCGGGATCATCTCGATCGTGGCGTTCAGCTTCATGGTGCACGAGCCCAGCGGGATCATCGCCCGGTCCAGCGCCAGGTCGCGGTCGGCCAGACGGCGCATATAGCGGGTGATCTCGGCCTCGGCCCGGTTCTTGTGGAAGATCGGGTGGGTCAGGTACGCGCTTTCGCGCAGCGCGTAATCCGGCAGGCGGTATTGCTTGTTCGAGCTGTCATCCTTGCGGTCGATGCCGAAGGCACCCCAGACCGCCTCGATGGTCTCGGGCCGGGTCTGTTCGTCCAGGCTGATGCCCACGCGGGTCTCGCCGACCTTGCGCAGGTTGACGCCGCGGGCAACGGCGGCCTCCATAACGACATTCTGCAGATGGCCGACCTCGACCGTGATGGTGTCGAAGAACACCTCGGGTTCGACCGCAAAGCCCGCCTCTTCCAGACCGGCGGCCAGGCGCGAGGTCTTGCGGTGCACCGATTGCGCGATCGCCTTGATGCCGTCGGGTCCGTGATAGACCGCATACATCGAGGCAATGACAGCCAGCAGCGCCTGCGCGGTGCAGACGTTCGAGTTCGCCTTTTCGCGGCGGATGTGCTGCTCGCGGGTTTGCAGCGACAGGCGGTAGGCCTTGTTGCCGCGGCTGTCGATGCTGACCCCGATGATCCGGCCCGGCATCGAGCGCTTCAGCTTGTCGGTGGTCGCCATATACGCGGCGTGCGGGCCGCCATAGCCCATCGGCACGCCAAAGCGCTGGGTCGAGCCGATGGCGATATCCGCGCCCATCTCGCCGGGGGATTTCAGCAGCGCCAGCGACAGGATGTCGGCGGCGACAACGGCGATGGCGTTATGTTCATGCAGCGCCGCGATCTCGGTCGTGAAGTCGCGCACATGGCCATGGGTGCCCGGATACTGGAAGATCGCGCCAAAGACGGCACCTGCATCCAGCTGATCGGGATCGCCCACCTGCACGTCGATGCCCAAGGGTTCGGCGCGGGTTTTGATGACCGCGATGGTCTGCGGATGACAGTTGCGATCCACGAAGAAGGCCGCGTTATTGGCCTTGGACCGGCCGCCGCGCTTGGCCATTGCCATGGCTTCTGCCGCAGCCGTGGCTTCGTCCAGCAGGGACGCGTTGGCCACATCGAGCCCGGTCAGGTCGCTGACCATAGTCTGGAAGTTCAGCAGCGCCTCGAGCCGGCCCTGGCTGATCTCGGGCTGATAGGGCGTGTAGGCCGTGTACCAGGCCGGGTTTTCCAGGATGTTGCGCAGGATCGGCGCCGGAGTGGTGGTGCCGTAATATCCCTGACCGATCAGCGAGGTCAGAACCTTGTTCTTGCCCGCCACCTGCTTCATGTGAAAGAGCGCATCGCGTTCCGTCATCGCCGGGCCCCAGTCCAGCGGTTCCTTCTGCCGGATCGCGGGCGGGACGGTGGCGTCGATCAGCTGGTCCAGCGTCTTGAAGCCGATCACCTGCAGCATGTCGCGCATTTCGGTGGGCGACGGGCCGATGTGGCGGCGATTGGCGAAGTCATAGGCTTCGTAATCGGTCAGTTTGAAGGCCATTGCAGCGCTCCTCAAGGATAGGTCAGACCCGGCGGAGACGGCAGGAGCCTCCGGCGGGAGTATTTGG
This sequence comes from Ruegeria sp. BHSB056, assembly GCF_059613305.1. Classification (NCBI taxonomy): domain Bacteria; kingdom Pseudomonadati; phylum Pseudomonadota; class Alphaproteobacteria; order Rhodobacterales; family Roseobacteraceae; genus Ruegeria; species Ruegeria sp. BHSB056. The sequence continues at coordinate 48,045 of NZ_JBXWSG010000002.1, forward strand.
AAAAGATGAAGCAGGGAGCCCCGGTCTCTGGGGCTCCGGGCCGGATTCAGCCGATGAAGGCCTTGTAGCCGGCTTCGTCCATCAGATCTTCCAGCTGCGCGGCATCGGCGATCTTGATTTTGTAGATCCAGGCCTCGCCCTCGGGGTCGTCGTTCAGCGCACCGGGGTTGTCAGCCAGCGCCTCGTTCACTTCCGTAATCTCACCATCAACCGGCGCGTAAAGCTCGGAGGCGGCCTTAACGGATTCGATCACGCCGATCTCGCCATCCTTCTCGAACTCGTCGCCCACCTCCTGCTGCTCGACAAAGACCACCTCACCCAGCTGCTCGGCCGCGTGTTTGGTGATGCCCAGCGTGGCCGTGTCGCCGTCGACGGCCAGCCATTCGTGCTCTTCGGAATAATAGGTTGCCATGTCTCTCTCTCCTGACTTCAACGCTTGTAATTCTGTGTGACGAAGGGCAGCGCCACGATCTGTGCCGGTTGCGCCTTGCCCCGGATGATCAGGTTGACCTTCTCGCCCGGCTCGCCATGGCCCGCGGACACATAGCCCATCGCAACCGGGCCGCCGACCGTGGGGCCAAAGCTGCCCGAGGTGATCTGACCGATGGTATTGCCCTCAAGGCATTGCACCTCGACCCCCTGACGCGCGGGGGCGCGGCCGTCGGGCTTGATGCCCACCAGCTTGCGCGCAGGCCCCTCGGCCAGTTCGCGCTGCACACGTTCCGCTCCCGGGAACCCACCTTCTTCCTTGCGACGCTTCTGGATCGCCCAGCCGAGGCTGGCCTCGACCGGCGAGGTGCTCTGGTCGATGTCATTGCCGTACAGGCACAGCCCGGCTTCAAGCCGCAGGCTGTCGCGCGCGCCCAGACCCGCCGGTTCGCAATCCTCATGCGCAAGGAACGCACGGGTGATCTCGATCGCCTTGTCTTCGGGGATCGAGATCTCGTACCCGTCCTCGCCCGTGTAGCCCAGCCGCGAGATGCGGCATTCGACACCCAGGATGTCGGCAATCGTGGTTTCCATGAACTTGAGGTCGCGCGCCGCGGGGCAGAGCGCGCCCACCACGTCCTCGGCCTTGGGGCCTTGCACCGCAACCAGCGCGCGGTCGAAGATCTCGGTCACCTCAACCCCGTCCAGATTGTCGCGCATATGCGGAATGTCCTGATGGCGCAGCGCCGCGTTCACCACCACAAAGTAATGATCCCCCGCGTTCGACACGATCAGGTCATCCATGATCCCGCCTTCGGCATTGGTGAAGAACCCGTACCGCGCCTTGCCTTCCTTCAGCGTCGCATAAGCCTGCGGACACAGTGCTTCCAGCTTCTCGCCCACATTCTCGCCCCGCAATATCACCTGACCCATATGCGACACATCAAACAACGCCGCCTTCTCGCGGCACTGCTTATGCTCGCCCATGATCCCCAGCGGATACTGAACTGGCATCTCCCACCCGGCAAAATCAACCATCTTGCCGCCCAACTCAACGTGAAGCCCATACAACGGCGTGCGTCTAATCTCGGTCATCTTGGATACCTTTTCGTATCTATCGGTTTCGAACGCATTCCCGTCAGTCTGCCCCACGCTATCAATTTTGCAACGATTCCGGTCAACTTGCGAACCAGAGTACCGTCTGTTGGACAAGCCTGTATACGGGTGCATGCATCCTTTGCGTTCCTATAGGAAACTTTTTTCCCTTAGGCAACATTCGTCTTTTGGCTTTTGCAAAGGTTTGCCGATCACAGTTTCGAGCGCGACGATAACACCAGACCAACCAACCGCAATGGCCTGTAAAAACAGTATTTTGCCCGCACCTTATCGCGCCTGCCCGTCAAGTGACTGCACTGCGAGATCCAGCACCCTCAGCCCGGCCACAAGATCGCTTTCGGTGGTATCTTCGGCAAAATCGTGGCTGACACCGTTGATCGAGGGCACAAACAGCATCGCAACAGGCATAAGGCGCGACACGTTTGTGGCATCGTGCAGAGCGCCCGACGGCATCCTGCGCCATCTGCCGGGTGCCACCTGTTCGGCCCCATGTTCCAGCGCCGCGCGCAGGGACTGATCCATCGTGACGGGTTCCAACCCAAGCAAAGGGCCGTAGGTCAGTACCATGCCCTGTTCGCTGGCTATTTCCTGCGCTGCGGTACGGATGATCTCCTCCATCCGCGACAGCCGATCCGGATCGCCATCGCGCCACTGCATCGAGAACCGCGCCCGACCCGGCACGATGGACGACGCATTGGGGTGAAGATCGACCCGCCCGATGGTCCAGACGGTTTGCGGTGTCACCACGTTGCGAAACCGTTCGTTGAGGCGCGTATTGAACAGTGACAACGCCTGAAACGCATCGCGGCGCAAATGCATCGGCGTGGTGCCCGCGTGATTCTGCTGCCCTTCGAAAGTGATCGACATGTCCCGGATGCCGACGATATCGGTCACGACACCGATCTGCTCGTTCGCAGCGTCCAGAGAGGGGCCCTGTTCGATATGCATCTCGACAAAGCCGCTGAACCGCGCGGGATCGACAAAACCCTGCGACAGGTTCGCCATGGAAGATCGGGCCTCGCCAAAGCTGACGCCGGCACCGTCGGTCAACACATCGGCCTTGTCCAGCGGCAGTCCGCCGGACCAGACCACCGAGCCCGTGGTCACACCGAACCGGCCTTCTTCGTCCTGAAAACTGACGACCGAGATCGGCTGGTCGCTGGACCGCGCGATTTCCAGCGCAGCAATCACGCCGAGCGCGCCGTCCAGCCAGCCGCCTTCGGGCTGGCTGTCGGAATGCGACCCCATGAGCAGAGAGCGGCCAGGCGCCAGCCCGAACAGGTTGCCGACCGGGTCGAAATGCGGTGTCAGACCCGCATCGGCCATACGGTCCGCCAGCCATTGGCGCGCAGCGATATCCGCTTTGGAATAGGCCGGGCGAATGACCCCTTTGCCCACACCTGAGGCACCGAATTCACGCAGCTTGTGCAGATCCTCCAGAAAACGCGTGTGATCGACGGCCATGAATCCCTCCGGGCGTGGTTGGTCAGGGCGACCATAGCCAGAAACCGGACAGCTGCGAATGTTTTTCCGGCGAGATCAAGAAACCCCTCTGGTCCCGGCAGGGAACCTGCCCTAAGACTTCGGCGCAAGAGGGAGCGACATGTCACATATCACATTGGTGCGCCACGGGCAGGCAAACACGACGGCGCGCGACGAAGCAAGCTATGACAAGCTGAGCGAACTGGGCCATCAACAGGCCCGCTGGCTGGGCGCGCATCTGCGTGACACCCGCAGCCACTATACACGCGTCTATTGTGGCACCCTGACCCGCCACACCGAGACGGTCACCAGCATGGGATTGACCGATCCTGTCTGCGACGCACGGCTGAACGAGATTGAGTATTTCACCCTTGCACAGTTGTTCGAAGAACAACACGGCGTCGAAATCCCGACCGATCGCGAGGGATTTGTCGAACACCTGCCCAAAACCTTCGCGGCCTGGGCCAGCGGAAAGATCGAGAACGCGCCGGAATCCTTCGACGCGTTTGAAGCCCGCGTCCGCGATGCATTGCACGAGATCGGGACCGAGGGCGGACCGGCCATCGTCGTGACCTCGGGCGGGTTGATCTCGATGGTGGTGCGGCAGGCGATGGGGTTGGACATCCCGTCGATGGCACGGGTGGCCCTTGCCATCATGAACACGTCGATGCATCGTCTGCACCCGATTGGCGCGCAGCTGAGCCCGGTTCTGTTCAACGCGGTGCCGCATCTGGAAGCACCCGACCGGCAGTTCGCGCAAACCCACCTCTAACCAGATCGGAGATCCCAGATGCAACTTTATTATGCACCCCGAACCATCTCGGTCGCTGTTGTGATTGCTCTGGAAGAGGCCGAGCTGGACTATGAAGCGATCAAGCTGGACTTTGCCGATGGGGAACAGACAAAACCGGCCTACAAGCAGATCAATCCCAAGGGGCGCGTTCCGGCGCTGGTGGTCGATGGCGGCATCCTGACCGAGACCGGCGCGTTGCTGGAATATATTGCGGCCAAGGCACCCGAGGCCGAATTGGTGCCAGCTGATCCGGTCATGGCCGCCCGCATGCGTGAGGTGATGTTCTATCTGGCCTCGACCATGCATGTGAACCACGCCCACAAGCTGCGCGGGCATCGCTGGGCCGACAAGAAATCCAGCTGGAAAGACATGACAGACAAGGTCGTGCAGACGATGACCGCATCTTGCGACTACATCTCATCAAACGGGTTGCGCGGGCCGTTTGTTCTGGGGGACACGTTCTCTCTGGCCGATGCCTATCTTTATGTGGTTTGCAGCTGGCTTGAAGGTGACGGCGTCGATGTCTCGGCCTTCCCCAAAATTCTCGCCTTCCGCAAGGCGATGGAGGCACGGCCTTCGGTTCAGGCGGTGCGCGCTGCCGGGATGCTCTGACAAAAGGAATTAAGATGACACATCTCTGGGTCAGGGCGGAACAGCGCCCGAACGAGGAACGGGTGGGGCTGACACCGGACGGGGCCGCGGCACTGATCGCGGCCGGCATCCGCGTGACGGTTGAGGAAAGCCATGTCCGCGCCATTCCGATTGATGGCTACAGGGACGTCGGCTGTGCAATCGCGGCTGAGAATTCGTGGCCCGAAGCCCCGCTGGATGCGATCATCTTTGGCCTCAAGGAACTGCCCGAAGATGGCACCCCCTTGCCCCATCGCCACATCATGTTCGGCCATGCCTATAAGGGCCAGCATTCGGGTCGCGCGCTGCTGGAGCGGTTCAAGGCAGGGGGCGGTACGCTTTATGATCTGGAATATCTGGTGGGCGAAGACGGCCGCCGGGTTGCCGCCTTTGGCTATTGGGCCGGGTATGCCGGTGCTGCGGTAACGCTCAAGACATGGGCGGCGCAACAACGGGGCGAGGAATGCCCGCCGGTTGGGGTGTATGCAGGCAAAGACGTTCTGAACGCCGAATTGCTGGCCGAGTTGGACGCCACCGGAGCCCCACGCCCCCGCGCCATCGTCATCGGTGCACTGGGTCGCGTGGGTACGGGGGCCGCAGACCTGTGCGACGCGATGGGCGTCGACGTCACCAAATGGGACATGGCGGAAACCGCAAGCGGCGGGCCGTTTCCCGAAATTCTGGACCACGACCTGTTCCTGAACTGCATCTTCGCGCGCCCCGGAACCCCGGTCTTTGTTCCGCGTGAGGCGTTGACTGCCCCGCGCAACCTGACCGCCATCGGCGATGTCGCCTGCGACCCGGACAGTGATTACAACCCGGTGCCGGTCTATGACCGTGCAACCACATGGGACGCGCCTGCTTTGCGCGTGGCGACCGATCCGGTGATGGACGTGATGGCCATCGATAACCTGCCGTCGATGCTGCCGGTCGAAAGTTCGGAAGATTATGCGGCACAGCTTCTGCCGTCGCTTCTGACCCTGACCGATCTGGACAGCGGCGTCTGGGGTCGGGCAGAAGCGATTTACAAAACACATATCGAAGGGATCTGAGCGATGACGATTCACTGGTGTGGCACCGGCCTGTCGGCCATCCCCGGCCTGCGCCGTCTGATCGAAGGCGGTCACAAGGTCACCGTCTGGAACCGGACGATCGAAAAAGCCAAGGCCGAGGTCGGAGACCTGACCGACGATATTCGCGCCTTCGACATCGACGCACTGGGTGATGTGCTTGAGAAGAGCGACGTGATCGTGTCCATGCTGCCGGGCGACTGGCACGTACCACTGGCGGAACTGGCGATCTCGAAACAGGCCAATTTCGTGTCGTCGTCTTACATTGCGCCCGAAATGCGCGCACTGGACGACAAGGCGCGCGAGGCCGGTGTAGCACTGGTCAACGAAGTTGGTCTGGACCCGGGCATCGACCACCTGATGGCGCATGCGCTGGTCGATGACTATCGCGCCTCGGATGCGTTCGATCCGCAAAACCACCTGAGCTTCATTTCCTATTGCGGTGGCATACCCAAAATCCCGAATCCGTTCCGCTATAAGTTCAGCTGGTCACCATTGGGTGTGCTCAAGGCGCTTCGGTCACCATCGAAGTCGATCCGCGACTATGCCCCGCTGGACGTTGCCCGCCCGTGGGATGCGATCAGCAGCTATATCGCGCCGCTGCCAACGCCGGAAAGTTTCGAGGTCTATCCCAACCGCGACTCGATCCCGTTCAAGGCGCAGTACCAGTTCGAGGATCACTGGCCCGTCAGGGAATTCGTCCGTGGCACCCTGCGCCTGAACGGTTGGGCGGATGCGTGGTCGGACGTGTTCCGTGAAATCGAAACCCTGTCGGGCCCGGAAGGGGATGCGCGTCTGAAAGAGATGTCCGACCAGTTCTGGGACGAAAACGCCTATGACGAGGGTGAGCCCGACCGCGTGGTGCTGTGTGTTGGACTGAAGGCCGAGAAAGACGGCGTCGAAGTCTGGCACAAGACCTATGTCATGGACGCCTGGGGCGACGAGCGCGGCACAGCAATGGCGCGTCTGGTATCGATCCCGGTTTCACTTGCCGTCGAGGCCGTTATGAACCGCGCCATCCCGGCAGGCGTTCACGCAGCCCCAAGCGACCCAAAACTGGTACAAGGCTGGATGGCCGAGATCGACCGGCTGGCCCAGCACTTGCAGATCGTGGATCATACGGCCTGATCGCACCAAAAAAGCCACTCCAGAGTTTCTGGAATGGCTTTTATTGTTCTTCTTCAGGCATGATAAACTCGTCTGGAATTCCCTGAAGAGAACTTCAGATATAACGTTCGATGGTGTCTTCGACATCGCTGCGGTTGATGCCAAGCTCGGCCAGTTGATGGTCTGTCAGACCGTTCAGATGCTGGGCGGCGCGCACGATATCCGGGCTGATGGCACGAAGGCGCATGGCGCGGTCAAACAGCAACAAGGCGCTGGCGGCCGGGGCCGGTTGATTGGTCGATGGGATAAAGTCAAACATACTGATTACCTCACGCTAGGGTTTCGAAACTTTCGGGTCACTGCTGATACGGTGCGTTGTGATACACGCTGTGATAAGCGCGCCGACGGATCTGGTCGCGGGGAATGCCGATATCCCTCAGCTGAATATCGCTGAGCTTCTCCAGCTGCCGTACAGTTTTTGAGAAGATCTGACGTCGGAAATGTTCAACTTTTGCCTCGGCATATTTGGCAAACAGGCCGTCCAAGAGGCCCTTATGAGTGTCAATTGTTTGTACATCAGTCATTGCTGGTTCCTCCGAAATTTGAATTGCTTGGGTGTGATAGCTTCAAATAAGGGAGGCCACCGTTAAGGTCGCCAGTCGGAAACATTAAGGTTTCTTGAGGTTGCGCGCGCAGGTGTTCACGGCCGGTCTGCCCCGCCTGTTCCCCATTTTTTGGGGTGTCCCCATAGTGGAAAGCGCATTGGCCTCGGTATCCGACGCTGGCGACCAACGCACAGGTCTGTTTTTGGGGTGAGGCCGTCGAGCGGCCTACATCAGATCGTTTTCCACGTCTTCCGCAGATATTCCCAATGCGTCCAAACCATTCTCAAGGTGGTCAGACATGTGCGGTGTTCCGATCAGGTAGTCTGCACATGGGGTCGATGCCTCGGACTTGGCGGTGTCGATGGCCTCGGCCAGATCTTCCGCAAAAAAGCTCTCGCGCCCGATCCACATGATGGCAACCAGCTCGGCCTGCTCGTCTTCGCTCATGCGGTCGATGAACGCCCGCAATTCGCCCTCGGCCCGGTTCAGCTCGCGGCCCATCATGGCGACCTGGGCGACTTTTCTTGCCGAGATTTCCAACATCTCTTCGACTCCTCGTGTTCGCGGTTGTTACGCCATCACAACCACTGGCAGGCGCCTGCGTCTTTGATCTTGAACAAACAGGCTGGTCACTGCCCCACACGCGATACTGGGTGATCAGGCACAGGTTCCTTGCGAAACGGACGGAAGGCAGCTTTTTTCAGCCACAACCTGAAGGCCTGCCATAAGATCAGCGCAAAAGTGCGCCGCGAACCGAATGGGCGACGCAGAAAAGACCAAAGGATCACCCGGCTGGTCAATGGCTGGCGCGGTCCGGTCAGTGTCGCGATCAACCCGCCACCCGCGCGCGTGTAGTCGATCCACACACCAACCCGATCCGGGCTGTAGTCGAAGCGGAACGTATAGCTGCCTTCAATCTTCTGGAAGGGCGAGACATGCATCACCTTTTCGGCCGCCAATCGGTCGGTTGGTTCGATGGTTGAAAAATCCGGCTTATGGCACAGATAACTGTGGCGCGTTCCAAAGGTGTTCGTCACCTCGGCCACCACGGCGTAAAGCTGATCATCGCGGTCAAAGCAAAACCAAAAACTGACGGGATTAAAAACGTGGCCCAGCACCCTTGGCTGGGTCAGCAGCATGACCTGCGCGGGTTGCGGAATGTCCATCTCGGCAAATTGCGCGCGCAGCCAAGCGGCACCATGGCCTTGACCCGGCTCTCCTCCGTGATCGCGAGTTCGCCAGTTGGTGACATTTGTCCGGTCCATTGAAAACAGAAAAGGCGTGGTCAACCGGGCTTCGGGATCAAACAGGATGTAATCGACAGAATACCGGAAGGCGTTTTCGATTGCCCCCTTGCGGCCGTGATAGGTGTGGCCTGCAACATGATCTATCGTTTTTGCCATCCGATGCCTTCTGGTCCTTGCATAACCGCCAGAGCAGTCGCGATTTCTTTTTTGCCGCTGGTGTTCATATTACGAGACTTGGCCGGGAGCGGATCAAAATGTTCCGATAAAGTGATCCGGCTTGGGACATGCGCCGTAATATGGTTATGTTTACCGAGACCAATACAGCGACCTTGGACGGACCAGCGGTTGAAACACCCGCCCCTCAACCTTGGCGCGTCCACAAACGCATCAAGGGTAGGCGGGTGAACGAAATCAACAGCAAGCGCGAGACCAGGGCCGAATGGGTGGACCACGTCAGACGCATCCGGGATGCGCAGGATCAGGCGGCATTTGCCGAGCTGTTCCAGCACTTCGCGCCACGTATCAAGGCGTTCCTGATGAAGTCAGGGGCTGATGCCACCATGGCAGAAGAATGCGCGCAAGAAGTGATGGCGACCTTGTGGCACAAGGCCCACCTGTTCGACCCGACGCGTGCCACCGTGGCCACATGGGTGTTCACCATCGCTCGGAACAAGCGCATTGACGTGCTGCGCAAGCAACGCCGCCCTGAACCCGAAGATCTGGGTTGGGGGCCCGAGGCTGAGCCTGATCAGGATGACGTCATCGCGCTGCAACAGGAAACTGCGCAACTGCGCACCGCCTTGAAAGCGTTGCCGGATGCACAGCGGGACCTGATTGAGAAGGCATATTTCGGCGACCTGAGTCACCGGGAAATTGCGTCACAAACCGGGTTGCCGCTGGGAACGATCAAATCACGCATACGGCTGGCGCTGGACCGCTTGCGCCACGCGATGAACTGAGATGAGTAAGATGAGCAAGTTGATCAAACATCACCTGACAGATGACCTGCTGATGGCCTATGCCGCAGGCGGTCTGCCCGAAGCCTTCGATCTGATGGTCGCCACGCATCTGTCCCTGTGCGACCACTGCCGCGCGCGCGCAGAAAGCTATGACGCCGTTGGCGGACATTTTCTGGACGAGCAGAGTGAGGGTGTCAGCATGAGTGAAACTTCACTGGCGGCCACGATGGCTTTGATCTCCCAAGGTGCTCCGGCGCCCAAGCCCGTTCGCCCGGGATGTGCAGTTCTGCCGGCCCCGTTGCAGGATTACGTGGGCGGAACAGTCAAGGACATCCGCTGGAGGTCGATAGGTATGGGCGTCAAACAGGCGATCCTGCCGACCACCAAAGACGCCACCGCCCGCTTGCTTTTCATTCCGGCCGGTGCTGCCGTGCCGGATCATGGCCACAACGGCATGGAGCTGACAATGGTTCTGCAAGGGGCTTTCTCGGACGAGGTTGACCATTTTGCCCGTGGCGATGTTGAAATCGCTGACGAGGATCTGGAACACACACCTGTCGCGGATATCTCGGAAGACTGCATATGCCTGGCGGTTACGGATGCGCCGCTGAAGTTCAACAAGCTGATGCCGCGCCTGTTTCAACCCTTCCTGCGTATCTAAACGCTTGCTGGCGCAGGCCCATCAGAACCGGCCCGGCGCCGGTTCACTTTTTCAACAGGATGTTCAGCCTTCGTGACGTGCCAGTGGCACAACCTCTGTTTCAGTATCGGGCGCGATTTCTTCGAAGTCGAAATTATCCAGCCGCTGCGCCCGGCGGCCGGCCTTTTCGGCACTGATCTTGATTTCCGAGATATCCTTGGCCGCCTGCCCGAAGTGACGGTCGAGGTTTGAAACGCGGTCGCCCAGACGGTCCACGTCCTTGTGCAGCAATCCTAGTTCTTTGCGGATCGCACCGGCCTGTTCACGCATGCGCGCATCTTTCAGGATCGCCCGCATCGTGTTCAGCGTGGCCATACAGGTGGTGGGCGAGACGATCCAGACCCTTGCGGCAAACCCTTCGCGCACCACTTCGGGCAGGCGGGCGTGCAGCTCGGCATAGATCGCTTCGGACGGGACGAACATCAGGGCACCGTCAGCGGTTTCCCCGTCGAGGATGTATTTCTCGGAAATCGCCTTGATATGCACTTTCACGGCAGCGCCAAAAGCCCGCAGGCATCTTTCAACATCCGCCTTGGTCTGCGCGGCGGCAAGTGCCTCGAAATCCTCAAGCGGGAATTTCGCGTCAATCACGATCGGGCCGGGCGGGTTCGGCAGATGCACCAGGCAATCCGCGCGCCTGCCGTTCGACAAGGTGGCTTGCAGTGAATAGCTGTCCGCGGGCAGCGCCTTGGACACGATATCGTTCAGCTGAATCTCACCAAACATCCCGCGCCGCTGCTTGTTCGACAGGATATCCTGAAGGCTGAGAACATCGCCCGACAGTTTCGTGATATTGTCCTGCGCCTTGTCGATGGCGGCCAGACGTTCCTGCAACTGCGTCAGTGATGTCGCCGTCTGTTTTGACGAACCGTGCAGGGTTTCCTTCATCCGTTCCTGCATCTCGGCCAGCGCGCGGGCCGATTTCATCGCGTTATCCGCCAGCCGGTCATTCATCTGCTGCTGAACCGAGGACAAGCGTGCCTCGACCGTCTGGATCACCTGCACCTGCGCGTTGGCCTGCGTGTCCGAGACATGCTGCAAGCCGCCGCGCAACTGTTCCTGCCCCTGCCCCAGCTGCTGCACATGCTGACCCAGAAGCGCCATCTGCCGCGCCAGCGGTTCCGCCATCCGGGCCGAGCGATTGGCGGCGCGCAACGACAGGAACAGCAGCAGCAGGATCAGCGCAACTGTTCCGCCCACGATAAGAACAACCGGGTCATCCAATGCATATTCTGTTCCTGCAATCTTGATCATGTCGCCTCGGATGTTCTTGTTTTATTCTTACTAACCTGCAGTGGCCAATGGATCAACTGCGCCCGAACAGGCGTTCGATGTCGCTTAGCTTCAGTTCCACATATGTGGGTCGCCCGTGATTGCACTGGCCGGAATGCAGCGTCGCCTCCATCTCGCGCAGCAGGGCGTTCATTTCCTCGGCCCGCATCCGACGACCGGACCGGACCGAGCCGTGGCAGGCAACCCGACTGAGGATCGCCTCGATCCTTGCCTGCACCATCTGGCTTTCGCCCTGATCGGCCAGTTCGTCGAGGATATCAAGGATCATCGCGCGCGCATCGACCTCGCCCAGAATGGCCGGGGTTTCGCGCACGGCAATGGCGCCTCCGCCAAAGGGTTCGATGGTCAGCCCCAAACGGGACAGATCATCACAGACAGCCATCAGGCGGGCGCAGTCACCTTCGGACAACTCAACAATCTCGGGGATCAAAAGCGCCTGTGCCGCGACTCCCGTCTCGGCCATTTGTGTTTTCAGCTTCTCATAGACCAGCCGTTCATGCGCGGCGTGCTGATCAACGATCACCATTCCATCGGCAGTCTGGGCGATGATGTAGTTTTCATGCACCTGCCCGCGCGCAGCACCCAGCGGAAGATTCTGCGCATCGGGCTCCTGACCCTGCGAAGCAGGTGCAACCGGGATCGGATCGACAATGCTGCCGCTGTAATCACGCGCAAGTTCCGCAAAACCCGGAGCCTGCGCGCGGTACGCGGCCTGGCGCGCTGCGGGCGACGGGCGATCCATCTGATAGACCCGCGCTGGTGCGGACTGCGCGGGTTCCGGTCGCATGGCACCCAGGGTCGCATTGGCCACGGTCGTGGACGCGCGATGCCCGGCCTCGGCCAATGCGTGGCGCAGGCTGGACACGATAAGCCCGCGCGCAACGCCGGGATCGCGGAACCGGACCTCGGACTTGGCAGGGTGAACGTTCACGTCAACCAATGTCGGGTCGCAGTCGATGAACAATGCCGCCGCTGGGTGACGGTCCCGGCTGAGGAAATCGAAATAAGCCGCCCGCAAAGCACCGGTCAGCATCTTGTCCCGCACGGGACGCCCGTTGACAAAAAGGTACTGCGCCACCGCAGCGCCACGGGAATAGGTCGGCAGGGCCGCATAGCCAAAAAGCCTAAGACCGTCGCGCGTGGCATCGATCCGCAGCGCATTCTCGGCAAACTCGCGCCCGAGCACACGGGCAAGACGGGCGTGCAGGGCGTCAAACAGGTCGCCATTCTCGCGATCCGCGCGGAAGATCACGCGGCCTTCGCCACCGCCCGAGACATCGCGCAGGGTAAATGTGACGGATGGTTCGGCCATCGCCAGCCGTTTCACCATGTCCGTGATCGCCTGTGCCTCGGCCCGGTCGGTGCGCATGAATTTCAGCCGGGCGGGGGTGGCGAAGAACAGATCGCGCAGCTCGACCACCGTGCCCGCGCGCAGGGCGGCAGGCTTGACCGACCCCGTCTTGCCACCTGCAACATGGATCTGCGCCGCATCCAGACCCGGCGCTCGGCTGGTTATGGTCAAGCGACCGACAGCCCCCAACGAGGGCAGGGCTTCGCCTCGAAATCCGAAGGTGTGGATATTCAGCAGATCCGATCCATCAATCTTTGACGTGGCGTGGCGCGACAGGGCAAGCGGCAAATCTTCGGCCGGGATGCCGCACCCATCGTCGGTCACGCGGATCAGTGTCTTTCCCCCGTCGGCGATTTCGACGGCTATACGCGTAGCCCCGGCATCCAGTGCATTCTCGACCAGTTCCTTGACCGCCGAGGCCGGGCGTTCCACAACTTCACCCGCCGCAATACGGTTGATCGCAGCATCGTCAAGCTGTCTGATCACGGGGCGATTTTCGCTGATATTGGGGTTTGTCTGCGCCATACCCCTAGACCTAGCACAACCGCGCACGATTCTGCCACCGGTTTGAGCATGTCTTCTGATCGGAAAGGGGCGCCCGGATGGCCGTGAATGAATCCCCATTCCGTACTATCCGGGCGTACCAAAGTGAGTGGTGTGTTCAGCTAATCAATAGGCAGCCTCTAGCACGAGACTTCCCAAAAATCTGCTTAAGATTAACCTTAACGGTATCTGGGCAGAGTTTGGCCGATGACGCATGGGCATCTGCGGCAGGAAAATGCCGTCTCAGGCTGATGTCTGAACACCAACACGTGTGCGGCATGGGCCAAACATGGCCGCCAGTGCCAGGATCAGCCCGGACATCGTTGCGATCATCCCCGCCGCACTGACCGCATCCGCTGCACCCAGCCACAGAGGCCCGTAGCCTGCCAGCACGTACCCGGTCACGGCAGAGGTTATAGCGATCACGACACTCCAGCCAATCTGCGCCTCAAGCCGGTTGGTCAGCATCCGCGCGGCTGCCGGAGGGCAGATAAACATCGCGATCACGATGATCGAGCCCACAGCGTCAAAAGCGGCCACCGCCGCGATGGCCGCAGTGATGACGAGCGCCATACCCAGAAGTCCCGTGCGAATACCAATCGTGCGGGCGAAACCTTCGTCAAAGGTGGATATTTTCAGCGGCCGCCAGAACAGCCATGTAAACAGCATCACTCCGACCAGTGTCAGCGCTATACGGGGCAGTTCCGGGGGTAATCCGGCAAGGGCCTGAGCGTCCAGCACCGAGGACCACCCGGTCGCGTCCAGCCAGATCAGGCTTTCGAGATTGCCGTAAAGCGCGTGTTCCACATCCAGATGCACGGTTGACGTATCCGTCTGCTCAAGCAGCAGAACGCCTGCCGCGAACATGGTGGTAAAGACCACGCCCATGGCGGCCCCGGGTTCGATCTGCCCCAGTCGGCGAATGGCCTCGATCAGGACAACAGCCAGAACCGCGGCCCCTGCCGCGCCCAACATCATCGGCCAGGTGGATATGGCCCCTGTCAGCAGAAACGCAACAACGATACCCGGCAGCACCACATGGCTGATCGCATCGCCGATCAGCGCCTGTTTTCGCAACACAAGAAAGTTGCCGGGCAAGGCACAGGCGATGGCCGCACATGTTCCGATCAGCAGCGGCGTCAGAGACAGCGGGACGAATTCTTCACCACTCATGCTGGTATCCCCTGCGGCCCGCCAATCTGGCGGTCGATCTCATCAATCTGGTCCCGTGTCAGAACGGTTTCGATATCGCGCAATCCGTCATAGAGCGCAGCTGTCGCCTCGTGCGCCTGATCGGCGCGCACGATTTCCCATCGCTTTTCATCCCGCAGGGCCTTGGCCGCGCGGGCCTTACCGGTGTCCGTCGCGACGCCATCCGCCCGGACCAACCCGGCACGCCGCAGCAAACGCAGGGTCAGGGGTTCATAGATCTTCTGCCCTTGTGCCAACGCCAGAAGCCCCTGACGAACATGCACCCGGCGCTGAAACCGCAGATGCCGCAGCACCGCCGCCAGAACGCCGCGCATCGGGGCGAAGAAGAGGGAGGCGAGGAAAAAGGCAAAGCTGACCAGCACGATAATCGGGCCGGTTGGAAGATTGGGCGCGGATGCGGATATGGCAGCGCCGATATATCCGGCCAGACCACCGGCCAACCCGGCCAACAGAACAACGCGTTCCGAGCGGTCAGACCAGAACCGGGCGGTCACCGCCGGAATGATCAGCAAAGCCACAATCAGGATCAGGCCGACGATTTTCAGGCCGACCACGGTCACGGCCATGACCAGCCCCATCATGGCCAGGTCGATACGATGCACTGGCAACCCGCGCGCAGCTGCATATTCGGGGTCGAATGCGACAAGGGTCATCGGACGGCGGATGATCAGCACCAGAGCCAAGGTCAAGGCGCCACCAAGTGCGATGATCACCGCATCGGCCCACAGCATTCCAGCGGTCGAACCCAACAGGAAACCTTCCAGCCCGGCCTGACGGCCAACCCCCATGGTTTGGATGACCGTCAGCAGCACGATCCCAAAGCCGAAGAACACAGACAGGACCGCACCGATCGCGGCGTCCTCGGCCAGTCGGGTGTGCCGTGTCAGCCAGTTCATGCACAACAGACCAACCCAGGCTGAAATGGCGGACCCCACCAACAGGCCCGGCAGGTTGCGCCCGTCCCCACCCAGCGCGACCAGCACCATGAAAGCGATACAGACGCCCGGCAGGGTTGCATGGCTGATTGCGTCGCTGACAAGGGCGCGCTTGCGCAGAAACAGGAAGGTCCCTGTCACGCCCGCCGACACGCCAAGCAATGTCGCACCGATGGCAACCAGCGTGGCGTTATAGCCAAGCTGAAGGGTCAGAGCATCCCAAAGCATGAACTATCCCAGCGCGCGTGAAATCTGATCGATCTGGGCCGTTGCCAACCTGCCACCATAGGCCGATTGCAGCGTTTCCGCCGTGAAGGCCTCGGCCACCGGCCCTTCGGCCACCTTGCGAGTGTTGATCAGGAAAACGTGGTCGAAATAGTCGGTCACGGTGGCCAGATCATGATGCACGACAACGACTGTCTTACCGGCCTCTTTCAGGGATTTCAGCACCGCGATGATGGCTTTTTCGGTAGCAGCGTCGACACCGGCAAACGGCTCGTCCAGCAGGTACAGATCAGCATCCTGAGCCAGAGCACGCGCCAGAAACACACGCTGTTGCTGGCCACCGGACAGCTGGCCTATCTGGCGATCCGCGAAATCGCGCATTCCGACACGGTTCAGGCAATCCATCGCACGGGCCTTGTGGCGCGCGCGCAAGCGGCCCAACAGGCCCAGTTCACGCGACAAACCCATCAGAACCACGTCGATCACACGTGTCGGGAAATCCCAGTCCACGCTGGCACGCTGGGGAACATAGGCAACACGTGCGCGTTGCGAATTCAGCGGCTGACCAAATACGGTCACCTGCCCCGACAATGGCGTAACGATGCCCAGCGCCGCCTTGAGCAGCGTTGACTTTCCAGCACCGTTCGGCCCGATAATGGCGGTCATCGCGCCGGGCGTTACCGTCATATCAACCGAAAAGACCGCTGGCTTCTGCCCGTAGGAAACCGTCAGACCCCGCACAGCCAGAGGGCTGTCATCCAGATTATGTTCCTGGATCGTCACACCTTCGTTGCTGATCAGCCCCAGCATCTTTCAGAACCCCGCTGACAGTTTGCCGTCCATGCCGCGATCGGGAACTTCTCCGCCCAATGCGCCTGCGATGACGGTGATATTGTGATCCAGCATCCCGATGTAAGTGCCTTCGTAGGTGCCATCCTCGCCCATGGCGTCCGAGAACAACTCGCCCCCGACCTTCACCTCGTGCCCTTTGGCTGCGGCCCCTTCGATCAGCGCGCGGATCGATCGGTCAGAAACCGAGCTTTCGACGAAGACCGCCGTGATCCGGCGATCAACCAACAGGTCAACCAACTCTCCGATCCGGTTCAGGCCCGCCTCGGATTGGGTCGAGATGCCCTGAATGCCCAGAACCTCGAACCCGAAACTTTCGCCGAAATAGCCAAAGGCGTCGTGGGCAGTGACCAGAACCTTGTTGTGATCCGGTACCGAAGACAAGGTTTCCTCGGCATAGGCCGTCAGACGGTCTATCTCCGCCAGATGGGCTTGTGCATTGGCGGCAAAAACCTCGGCTGCTTCGGGGCGTGCCTCGGTCAGCGCACGCTGCACTTCCACAACAACTTCGCGCCACAGCGCGGGTGTCATCCAGACATGCGGATCATACTTGTCGGCATAATCATCATGCGCACGCAGCATGGACTTATCTACGCCCTCTGCAACCGCAATGACGGTCCGTTTCCGCTCGAGATCATGAAAGAAGTCTTCCATTTGCGCTTCGAGATACAGGCCGTGCCACAGAACCAGATCTGCCCGAGTCATCGCCACGATATCGCTGCGCGTCTGGCGATAGGCATGGGGATCAACGCCGGGGCCCATAAGCCCTCTGACCTCAACCAGATCACCGCCGACCTGACGCGCCGCATCTGCAATCATGCCCGTCGTGGCCACCACTTTCAGCGGTGCCCCGGCAAAAGCCATAGCTGGCACCGAAAGGGCCAGAGCCAATAGTGCAAGGCAATGCCGACGAATCATTTCCAACCTCGATTTGGATACGTGTTGGATCAAATATGAGAACCATTCGCAACTAAGTCAACGCTAATGAGAATTATTCGCAAGAAAACCTCGATTATTTGTCCAAATGGTCAAAAATATTCGATCGTTGCGCCGGAACACCTTCCATTCCCGGCTCACCCGTGCGATTTTGTCGCAAACCTCCCAAAGGACGTAACCATGGATACGCAGAGCTCAGAAAGCCCCGTGCGCACCGCGCATCTGCCGCAAGTGACCGAACCCCGGAACCCCGGAATGGAACTGGATCTGGACTGGGTGCGCGCCGTTCAGGCCAATACTTCCGCGATCGAACGCCGTGCGGCCACATTGCCGGGCCGCCGTTCGGTCAAGAAGGAATATCAGGCTGCGTGGCTGCTGAAAGCCATCACGATGATCGACCTGACCACGCTGTCGGGCGACGATACAGTGGGCCGGGTGCGCCGTCTGTGTGCAAAGGCCCGTCAGCCGGTTGCACCTTCGGTCCTTCAGGCGCTGGCCATGCCACCGATCACGACCGGGGCGGTTTGCGTCTATCACGACATGATCGAAACCGCTGTAGACGCCCTGAAAGGCACTGGAATTCCGGTCGCTGCCGTGTCCACCGGCTTTCCCGCCGGACTGTCCCCGTTCCATCTGCGCGTGGCCGAGATCGAGGAAAGCGTGAAAGCCGGGGCCGAGGAAATCGACATCGTAATCTCGCGCCGTCATGTGCTGTCGGGGGACTGGCAGGCCCTGTATGATGAGATGAAGGCGTTCCGCGTGGCTTGTGGCGATGCCCATGTCAAAGCCATTCTTGCGACCGGAGAACTGGGCAGCCTGCGCAATGTCGCGCGCGCCTCGCTGGTGTGCATGATGGCCGGGGCGGATTTCATCAAGACCTCGACCGGCAAGGAAAGCGTCAACGCCACCCTGCCCGTGTCGCTGGTGATGATCCGTGCGATCCGCGATTACTATGACCGCACTGGATATCGGGTCGGCTACAAGCCTGCGGGTGGTATTTCGAAAGCCAAGGACGCGCTGGTTTATCTGTCGCTGATCAAGGACGAACTGGGCAACCGCTGGCTGGAACCGGATCTGTTCCGCTTTGGCGCCTCATCGTTGCTGGGCGATATCGAACGGCAGTTGGAACACTATGTCACCGGGGCTTACTCGGCTGGTTACAGGCATTCGATGGGCTGAGCCCGTGGGTATGTCTGGACAGTGAGTATTTGGGAAAAGATGAAGTCATGACAGTCAAAGAGATTTTTGAGACCATGGAATACGGCCCCGCCCCCGAAAGCGCCGCCGAGGCACTGGCCTGGCTGGTCGATCAAGGCGACAAGTTCGGACACTATATCGATGGTGCTTTCACCAAGCCGGGCAAAGGGTTTGACAGCCGCAACCCTGCGACCGGGGAGGTTCTGGCCAAGCTGACGCAGGCCAAGCAGGCCGACGTGGACGCCGCGGTTGCCGCCGCGCGCAAGGCTCAGCCGAAATGGGGGAAACTGGGCGGCACGGGCCGTGCGCGGTATCTCTATGCAATTGCGCGACTGCTGCAAAAGCATTCGCGTCTGTTTGCGGTGCTGGAAAGCCTCGACAACGGCAAACCGATCCGGGAATCGCGTGACATCGATATTCCGCTGGCGCAGCGGCATTTCTATTATCACGCCGGCATGGCGCAGCTGATGGAAAGCGAGTTGCCCGACGTCGAAGCGCTGGGTGTGTGCGGCCAGATCATCCCGTGGAACTTCCCCCTGCTGATGTTGGCGTGGAAGATCGCGCCTGCGCTGGCAATGGGAAATACGGTGGTTCTGAAACCCGCTGAATATACCTCGCTGACGGCGCTGTTATTTGCCGATATCTGCACACAGGCCGGTCTGCCGAAAGGTGTCGTCAACATCGTCACCGGAGACGGTGCCGTGGGCGAGATGATCGTGGCCTCGGACGTGGACAAGATTGCCTTTACCGGCTCGACTGTTGTGGGCCGCCGCATCCGTGAGGCCACTGCCGGATCTGGTAAGGAACTGACATTGGAGTTGGGCGGCAAATCCGCGTACATCGTCTTTGATGACGCCGATATCGACTCGGCCATCGAAGGGCTGGTGGATGCGATCTGGTTTAATCAGGGTCAGGTCTGTTGTGCGGGCTCGCGCCTGCTGGTGCAGGAAGGTATCGCCGACCGTTTCTACGACAAGCTGCGCGCCCGGATGGACACGCTGCGCGTGGGCAATCCGCTGGACAAATGTATCGACGTGGGCGCGGTTGTGGACCCGGTTCAGTTGCAGACCATCAAAGGAATGGTCGAAAGCAACACAGCGGGCCATGTGTATCAAGCTGCCTGCGATCTTCCCGCAAACGGCTGCTACTACCCGCCGACACTGATCTCGGGGCTCGAGACCTCGGACCCGTTGATGCAGGAGGAAATCTTCGGCCCGGTGCTGGTGTCTTCGACTTTCCGCACACCAGAAGAGGCCGTCGAGCTGGCCAACAACACCCGGTATGGTCTGGCGGCGACCGTCTGGACCGAGAATGTGAACCTTGCGCTGGATATCGCGCCCAAGCTGGTTGCGGGCGTCGTCTGGGTGAATGCCACCAATCTGTTTGACGCTGCTGCCGGGTTCGGTGGGGTCCGCGAAAGCGGCTTTGGCCGCGAAGGTGGTTGGGAAGGGCTGACCGCCTATACCAGACCCAAGGGTAAGGCCAAGCCGCTGGCAAAGGTCGAGGCAGCCATGGGCGAAGGGGCACCGGTCGACCCGATTGACCGCACTGCCAAGTTGTATGTCGGCGGCAAGCAGGCGCGGCCCGATGGTGGTTATTCGAAACCGGTTTGGGGCAAGTCCGGCCTGCTGGGCCATGTGGGTCTTGCCAACCGCAAGGACGTGCGCAACGCGGTCGAGGCTGCGGCAGGTGCCAAAAGCTGGTCCAGAACCACCGGCCATCTGCGGGCTCAGATCCTCTATTACATCGGCGAAAACCTCTCGGCCCGCGCTGATGAGTTCGCGGCGCGGATCGACGCCATGACCGGACGGAAAGAAGGCGCGAAAGAGGTCGAAGCCTCAATCCAGCGCCTGTTCACCGCTGCTGCCTGGGCCGACAAATATGACGGTCAGGTGCATGGCGTTCCGATCCGGGGCGTGGCCATCGCCATGAAGGAACCCGTTGGCGTGATCGGCGCGCTTTGCGCGGACGAGACGCCGCTGCTGGGTCTGGTGTCGGCCATGGCACCTGCGATTGCGATGGGCAACCGGACGGTTCTGGTGGCTTCCGAGCCCTACCCGCTGGCGGCGACGGATTTCTACCAGATCCTTGAGACTTCGGACGTCCCTGCCGGTGTGGTCAACATCCTGACGGGCAGCCATGCGGAACTGGCGAAACCGCTGGCCTCGCATCTGAATGTCGACGCGGTCTGGTCGTTTTCGTCCACCGACCTGTCGAAAGAGATCGAGGTCGTTTCAGCCGGGAACCTGAAACGGACCTGGGTCAATAACGCGACGGCATTTGATTGGAGCATGGACCATTCCCGCCGCTTCCTGCAAGCTGCGACCGAAGTGAAAAACATCTGGGTGCCCTACGGCGAGTAGGGCTCCCTGCCAAGGGAGCCTACATGGATTTAACCGGCGATTTTTCAGGAAAAACCGTCATCATCATTGGCGGAACCAGCGGTATCAATCGCGGCATTGCCGAGGCTTTTGCAGCCTCGGGCGCCAAACTGGCCGTGGCCAGCCGGTCGCGGGAAAAGGTCGATGACACCATCGCCGCGCTGAAAGCCGCAGGCGCACAGGATGCGATTGGGGCTGCGTTTGATGTGCGTGATGCCGACGCTGTGGCGGCGGGACTGAAGCAATTCCATGACGCCTTTGGGGATTTCGATGTGCTGATCTCGGGCGCGGCGGGCAACTTCCCGGCGCTGGCGTCCGAGATGTCGGTCAACGCGTTCAAGACCGTGATCGATATCGACCTGATGGGCACGATCCACGTGATGAAGGGGGCGTATCCGTTCCTCAAACGCCCCGGTGCCAGCATCATCAATATCTCGGCCCCGCAATCTTATCTGCCTTATGAGGGTCAAGCCCATGTCTGCGCCGCCAAGGCGGGGGTGGATCAGATCACCCGCACGCTGTCGATGGAATGGGGTGTCGAAGGGATCAGGGTGAATTCGGTTGTGCCGGGGTTCATCGAAGGCACTGAAGGTGCGAAACGCCTTGCGCCCACCAAAAACGCCCACGAAGAACTGCGCCGCGACGTGCCGTTGGGCCGCTGGGGCCAGCCGCAGGACGTGGCCAATGCCTGCCTGTTCCTCAGCTCGGATCTGGCCAGTTATATCAGCGGCACGGTTCTGGCCGTGGACGGGGCACTCTATCAGCGCGGATCGGGCAAGTTCGGGCAGATGATGGGCGATATGCTGCGGAGTATGAAAAAGGGGTGAGCCGCAACTCACCCCTTGCAGTTCAGTTGGTAGTTTCCAGCCCAACCGGCTTTCCAACGACAGTGAAATGCAGGCCGTCCGGATCCAACAGTTCGGATGCAACGCGGTTCACGTCTTCCAGTGTGACCGCGTTCACCTTGTCATTGCGGGTGGCGATATAATCGATGGGCAATCCTTCCATCTGCATCCCCACCATGATCCCGGCAATCTGCCCGTTGCCATCAAAGCGCAGCGGATAAGCGCCAGTCAGATAGGTCTTGGCATCGTCCAGTTCCTTCTGCGTCACCCCTTCGGTGGCAGCATGCGCCCATTCGTTGCGAATAACCTCTATCGCCTCGGCAATGCGGTCATTGGCCGATGACACCGACCCCAGGTAAACCGAGGCCAGATCCTTGGGCACAAGATAGGTTCCAACCCCATAGGTCAGGCCACGCTTTTCACGCACCTCCTGCATCAGACGGCTTTCGAACCCGCCACCGCCAAGGATGTGGTTCAGGATATAGGCGGCAAAGAAATCAGGATCGTCCCGATCTATTCCGGCATGGCCAAACAGCGCGACGGATTGCGGGGTGTCAAACTCGACAACACTGATCCCACCGGGAATGGTCACGTTGGCCTTGCCCGGGATGGGCTTGCCCGTTTCCGGCAGGTCGGCGAGCAATTTGTCAAGCAATGCGCCCAGTTCCTCGGCCGTGATATCGCCGACAGCCCCCACATAAAGACGATCCTTGGCAAAAACGCTTTCATACGCCGTTACCACGTCATCCCGCGTCAAGGCCGAGACGCTTTCGATCGTGCCCTTGCCTTCCGATCCGTAAGGGTGATCGCCATAGGCCATCTGGGCAAAGTTGCGGCCTGCAATCTCGTTCGGGTCGGTCTGATCTGATCGCAGCCCGGACAGGATTTGCGCGCGCACACGGTCAACCGCGTCCTGATCAAAGCGCGGTTCGTGAATCGTCTCACGCAGCAGGTCGGCAACCTCATCCCGGTTTTCGGTCAAAAATCGTGCGGAAATCGAAACCGTGTCGTCACCGGCGTTATAGCGGAACGATGCGGCCAGAGCCTCAAGCTCGCGCGCATAGGTTCGCGCGTCCATTTCACCGGAACCTTCCTCGATCAGCCCACTCATCAGATAGACCGCGCCGCGCCTGTCCGGGTCGTCCAGCGACGTACCGCCACGGAAGCGCAGCTCAAGCGCGGTGAAAGGGATCGAGTGATCCTCGACCAGCCATGCGGTGATCCCGCCGGGCGAGGTCACTTCTTCAATCTCGATCTCGGCCAAAGCGGGCAGAGCAACCAGACAGGCAATCAGCGTTGCGAGAAACCGTTTCATTGCGTCACCTCATCATCGCGCATCAGCCAGCCGGTGACCGACGCCTCGGGTTGCAGAACGTCACGGGCGGCGGCGATGATTTCGTCTCCGGTCACGGCCTGAAGGATATCGGGCCATGCCTGCACGTCCTGTATTGTCAGGCCGCTGGTCAGGGCGCGGCCATAGCGGTTGCCGATCCCGTCCACATTGTCGCGCGCATAGGTCTGCGCGGCCCGCAACTGCATCTTGATACGGTTCAGATTGTCCTCGTCGACACCTTCGGCAATGAAATCGGCCACGGCCTGATCCATGGCATCTTCGGCCTCTTGCAGGGAAACCCCTTCGGCGGGAACCACCAACAGGTCGAATGTTGTGTCATCCAGTGACACGTCACGATAGAACGCCCCGGTATAAACAGCCATTTTCTGATCGAATTGCAGCTTTTCGTTCAGATACGAGGTCGTGCTGCCCCCCAGAAGTTCCGCCAACAGAAACAGGGCTGCCGCCTTTTCCTGATCGCCCGGATCGCGTTCCGGCGCCAGATAACTGCGCTGGACATAGGGTTGCGCCACGCGAGGGTCCTTGAATGTCAGACGGCGTTCGGAGTTTTGCGGGGGTTCTTGCGACCGGATCCGTTCCGGCAATTCCGCATTGGCCGGAATCACACCGTAATACTGATCGGCCAGAGTGCGGACCTCGGCAGGATCAACGTCTCCGGTGACAACCAGAATGGCGTTATTGGGCGCATAGTGGGTCTGGTAGAAAGACAGTGCGTCTTCCAGTTCCAGTTCTTCCATCTCGTGCTTCCAGCCGATGATCGGCACGCCATAACGGTGATTGAGGTATTGTGCCGCGCTCATCTGTTCGCCGAACAGGGCGCGCGGGTTGTTCTCGGTGCGCTGGTTGCGTTCCTCAAGGATCACATCGCGCTCGGTCACGATGTCCTCTTCGCTCAGGCGAATGTTCCGCATCCGGTCCGATTCCATGCGCATCATCAGCTCAAGCCGGTCGGCGGCAACGCGCTGGAAATAGGCAGTGTAATCATACGAAGTGAATGCGTTGTCGTTACCGCCATTGGCCGCAACGGTGGCCGAGAATTCACCCGGCGCCAAAGTATTTGTGCCCTTGAACAGCAGGTGTTCCAGAAAATGCGCGACACCCGACGATCCGATCGGCTCATCCGCCGATCCCGCGCGGTACCAGACCATATGCTGCACGACAGGCGCGCGGTGATCTTCGACCACGACGACATCCATGCCGTTGTCCAAAGTGAATGTGGTGACCGCTTCTTTCCCGCCCCCGGCAAAAGCCGGGGTGGTGGCGATCAGGGCAGCCGACAAGGCCAGGGCCCGAACCATGGGGCATCCTCCGTTTCGTTTCTGTCATTCAAACTACGGTGGTGCGGCCCGGGTTCAAGCCCGATGACGGAAAGTTAAGAATTATTCATTCGGGGGCGAGGTCGGGGTCTCGACCCCGGCCCGGCGGGCGGCATCGGTTTCCGAGAACGGATCGATCGACTGGCGTTCGTAGACCTGACTATAGCGGTCGACAGGGAACAGGCGCAGACCGGTCCAGCGGCCCCGGCGTTTGCGGAATGCGGCATCCTCGGCTTCGACCACCTGCCGTGTATCGGGTGACACGCCATAACGGCTGGACGCCGTCACAAGCGCCGCATCCGACGACGGCACACCAGCGTTGGGATTCAGGGCGGCGGCATTACCACCCAGCGCGACTACCGCATCGGCGTTGGGGGTCGGGTCTGTCAGATTCCCACCACCCGGCGTGGGTGCCGGCAGGAACGCGTAATCCTGAGGCTGGGTCAGCGGCTTGACCGGCAATACCGAAAATTCATCAGGACCCTGTCCCGGAGGCGCCAGATCCCGCAGTCCGGGATTCGAACATGCCGCAACCGCAGCGGCAACTGTCAGAACAAATATGGCGCGCGGCATCCGCATTGGTGTCTCCAGCCTGTTTCTGGCGCTTTTATCGCAAATCATTCCGCGCGTCACGAGGGCTTTTTGCCGTCAAACAAAACCAGCCCCAGCGCTCCGGCGAATATGAACACATCCGCCAAGTTGAACACAAACGGGTTGTTGATGCCACAGCAGGACATGTTCAGGAAATCCAAAACAAACCCATAAAGGAGCCGGTCGACCACGTTCGCAAGCGCTCCGCCGATCAACAGACCGCCACAGAGCAACATGAATTTTGAACGCATCGAACGACCAAGCCAAACAAGAACACCGATGCAGATCGCCACGGATACACCGATCAAAAACCAGCGCGCGGCCTCAGAGTCGCCCTGAAACAGGCCGAAATTGATGCCCCGATTCTCGCCGTATCGGAACACCAGCAGCGGCGGCAGAATATCGATACCGCCGGGCCGTTCAGCTACGCGCAGGACGTGAACGACCAGATATTTGCTGATCTGGTCGATCGCGAAGGCGGCCAAGGCCGCCCAGAGAAGCAGGCGTGACCGCATCAGTGACGGAAATGACGCATGCCGGTGAAGACCATCGCCAGACCGGCCTCATCGGCTGCGGCGATCACTTCATCGTCGCGCATGGACCCGCCCGGCTGAATGACGCAGGTCGCGCCCGCTTCGGCGGCTTCCATCAACCCGTCGGGGAAGGGGAAAAACGCATCCGATGCCACGGCAGAACCGATGGTCAGCGGCTGCGGCAAGCCCAGCGTTTCAGCCATACGTTCGGCTTTCTTGGCCGCGATCAGGGCCGAATCCACACGGCTCATCTGCCCCGCGCCAACACCCACAGTTGCGCCATCCTTGACGTAGACGATGGCGTTGGATTTGACGTGCTTGGCCACTTTCCACGCGAACAACAGGTCACGCATCTGCGCGTCGGTCGGGGCTTTCTTGGTCACGACCTTGAGGTCGTCCATGCCGACAAAGCCGTTATCCTTGTCCTGCACCAACAGCCCGCCGGCCACCTGACGGACGGTCTTGCTACCTTCGGTTACATCCGGCAGCGCCTCGGTCGTCAGCAGGCGCAGGTTTTTCTTGGCGGCAAAAATCGCCTTGGCCTCGTCCGAGGCACCGGGGGCGATCACAACCTCGGTGAAGATGCCCGTAATCTCTTGCGCTGTTTCTGCATCCAGCGGCTGGTTCAGCGCAACAATGCCACCAAAGGCCGAAGTACGGTCGCAGTCAAATGCCGCCTTGTACGCCTCAAGAAGGGTTGAACCTGTGGCTACACCGCAAGGATTGGCGTGCTTGATGATGGCGCAAGCCGCGCCTTTCGCCGGATCAAACTCGGCCACCAGCTCAAAGGCCGCGTCCGTGTCGTTGATGTTGTTATAGCTCAGTTCCTTGCCCTGATGCTGTACGGCGGTGGCGACGCCGGGGCGGTTGGTGCCGTCCGTGTAGAACGCTGCCTGCTGGTGGCTGTTTTCACCATACCGCAGGGTCTGCTTCAACTCGCCAGCAAATGCGCGGCGCGTTGGGGCCTCCAGTTGCAGCGCATCGGCCATCCAGTTCGACACGGCAGCGTCATAGGCCGCTGTTCGGGCATAGGCCTTTTGCGCCAGCCACTGGCGGAAGCCATAGGATGTCTTGCCATAGTTTTCTTCCAGCTGATCCAGCAGGGAGGAATAATCCTCGACATCCACCACCACGTTCACAAAGGTATGGTTTTTTGAGGCCGCGCGGATCATCGCCGGGCCGCCGATGTCGATATTCTCGATACATTCGTCATAGCCCGCGCCCTTGGCGACGGTTGCCTCGAACGGGTAGAGGTTTACGACCAGCAGGTCGATGGCGCCGATGCCATGTTCCTCCATCGCCGCAACATGGGTGTCATTGTCACGCAGCGCCAGCAACGCGCCATGCACCATCGGGTGCAGCGTTTTGACCCGGCCATCCATCATCTCGGGGAAGCCGGTGATTTCGCTGACATCGCGAACCTCAAGCCCTGCATCGCGCAGCGCCTTGGCGGTGCCGCCGGTCGACAACAGTTCGATCCCGCGCTCGGACAGCGCCTTGCCCAGCTCGATCAGCCCGGTCTTGTCGGAAACGGAAAGCAACGCGCGGCGCACGGGGTGAAGGTCAGTCATGGGTCCAAAGGTCCTTTTGGCGTCAGTCAAACTTGGGCTCGTCCCGGTGCGTATCGCGCACGGCATAGGCTGTATCCTGCGCCTTGCTCAGCGTCCACCGGATGCGCGTCGCATACTCCATTGCGCGGCCAGATAGAACGATCTGTTTTGTCGCGCGTGGCTTTAAACGGCCTTTTTCAAGATAAACACTTGGTTCTACGGATAATTTTCCCACGCCGTCATGGCGGAAAACCCAGATCTCGCCGCTTTTGAGCGCCATCGACACTGCCGCCCCGCCCAGATCCAGCGCCGCGTCAACGTCAGGATGCAGATGAAAACGGATGTCATAGCCAACGCCCTTGAGGCCCGAGGCGTCCATCGCCCTGTCGAACTGACGCTTGGCCTTGTCGGTTGCGGTCAGCAGAATATCCTCGACCGTCAGCTCACGCCCGTCAAAGCGCAATTCGAATGTGCGCGCGTGGGTCAGCCCGAAGACTTTGACATATCCGTCATGCCCAGCCATGAAACGGATGCCTTCGAACGCATCTTCAAAATCGACCGGAACGTCCCGCGGCGCATCGACCAGCGCCTGACTTTCGCGGCCCGGCAACGGGTTGGCCAACCGCGCGCTCGAGAACCCGTCCAGACAGAGGGTTGAGTGAGATGGGGTCGCACGCCCGGCACGGCGCCAATCCAGCCCGAAACTGGCCCCCGATCCACAATTCACGATCAAAGGGCGACGCCCCGAGGTCAGCTCGAACGCCAGCGTGGATGCGTGCGCGTTGAATGAGGCCGCTCCGGACGGCGGCGCGCTGGCATCCACGATCACCGTGGTGCGTGCTGCGGACAGGCGGGCATAGCCCATTGGCAGTTCGGTCGCCGCCTTGTGCTTGACGCCGCTTTGCGCAAGCGCCTGTTCCAGCCGCCCTTCGACCCCGCGCCCACCACCGTGAAACCGCGCCAGCGCGCCATCCGCATGGCGCAGACTGCGCAAGGTCGGTGCGATCCGCTTGATCGCCTTGGCCTGCGCGACAGGTGTGCCGCGTCCAAGATCGCTGAGCGCCGCCGACGTCCAGCTGAGCAGCATGAACACTTCAAGCAGCTCTTCCGGGTTGCGTGTCGGAATACCGCCCTGCGCATCCACCTGACGGTCACATTCACCAGCCAAAGCCCGCAGGGCCGGATCGGCCATCTGCTCCAACCCCTCCAGCGCCAACCCGGCTTGCACAAGACCGGCCAGCGCCTCGAAACGCGGCAACCCGGGCGTCGCAGCTTGCCAGCGTTTGGACAGGAACCATGTTTGTTGCGCCAAAGACCGAAAGAACAGTTTGCTTTGCTTCTCATCTGCCCCGCGCAGCAGAAAGAGTGCATGGTTGATCCAGCGCATCACACGCCGCCCGGTCAGGTCAGGCACCCAGCCCGGGCCCTGCCCGCGGCCATGCGCCTCGATCCAGCCCCAGACCCAGCGCTGCGCTTTTTCCCGTGCGCGCATATCACCGACAGCGGCCAGATCATCCAGCCATGCAAAACCATGGCGTTCCTCATCAAAGCCGGCGCTGGGGGCAACGACATCCCACAACGCGGTATCGTCTGCCTCGACCAGATAGCCGGCGAACAAGAGATTCCCCGCAACCAGCTGCCGCCCGCGCGCAAACGAACCAACGGTGCGCGGCTGAGGTTGCGCAACAAACCCCGTGGCGGCCTTTTGCCGTTGGCTGAGACGCGCATAGAAACGGTTCTGAAACCGCATCCACCGACTGGCCATGGTGTCCGAATTTGACATGCGCGTGTTACTCTGCCCCTTGCGCTCTGCTGGCGCTTGAGACCCAACGATAGACCGCGCCGATCGTCAAGTCATCGAAAAGCGTGCGCTCAGGCGGATTTGTTCAGGCAGGCGATATAGAACCCGTCCATACCCCCGCGATCAGGCCAGTGGTCGGGCCGCAGTCGCAGGCCGCCTTCCTCGCTGATCCAGTTGTCTTTGATGCCGGAGAGCTTCAGTGCCTCGCGATCAACACGCATGTCCGAATACATGCCCAGCGCGTCTTCGATCTGAACCTCGCCCTCATCCGGCAAAAGCGAACAGGTGCAATAGACCAGCCGCCCGCCGGGTTTCAGCAGCGTCCATGCGTGGGCCAACATCTGCGCCTGCAATTCGATCAATCCGCCAAATTCCGAGCCATCCTTGGCAAACGGCAAGTCAGGATGCCTGCGGATCGTACCCGTGGCCGAGCAGGGCGCGTCCAGCAAAATTGCGTCGTACTGACCCTGATGGTCCAGCGCGTCACCCACGATGACCTCTGCCAGCAACCCGGTCCGGGCGAGGTTTTCGCGCACGCGTTCGGTGCGCGCCGCGGATACATCCAGCGCCGTCACATCGGCCCCTGCCGCAGCAAGTTGCATGGTTTTACCGCCCGGAGCCGCGCAAAGGTCCAACACCTTCTCGCCCGCCTTCGGTGCCAGAACACGCACCGGCAGCGCGGCTGCCGCGTCCTGCACCCACCAACCCCCATCCTTGTATCCCGGCAAGGCCGAGACCTGACCCGCATCCTGAATGCGCACAGACCCGGTGGGCAGTTTTTCGCCCGGAGGGCCTTCTGCCCCCGGCTTCAGGGTAAGGTCCAGTGGTGCGCCCGCGAAATGCGCCTGTTCCATTCCGGCAACCGCTTCGGCACCCCACGCCGCGATCAGGGGGTCCCGCAGCCACTCCGGCAGGCGCGGGACACGCATTTTCGGCCATGCCTCGGGACCCTCGGACGCCACCTTGCGCAAAACGGCATTCACCAGCCCTTTCAGACGCCCGTGCTTGCGCGAGCGGCTGATGATTTCAACCATGGAGTTCACCACCCCATGCGCGGCTTCCCCGTTGCACAGCTCGACCGCGCCCAACCTCAGCGCGTTGTGTACGGTCAGGGCGGGTGTTCGGTTCAGGTGGTTGTCCAGCAGACGGTCGGCCCGTTCCAGCCCACGCAGGGTTTCGGATGCCAGCCGCTGCGCGCGCGCGCGATCCTCTGGCCCCAACCGATCCAAAGCACCCGCGGCTAGGCATTCAGACAACAGGCGGCCTTCGCCCAGAACCTGATCCAATAGATAGATTGCGCTGCGCCGTGCTGCTGTCGCGCTGTTTGTCATGGTACCGCCTTCATGTGACCTGTGCCCGCATTGCCATTGGCGGACGCGGGCGTATATCAAGGCTATGCACGGAAAGGAACCCGATGTCATGAGTGACAACCGCAAAGACCTGCCCCCCGCCGCCCAACGCGCGCTGGCCGAAGCGGAAGAACGCCGCCAAAAAGCCCAGGCCGAGGCCAGGGAAATGCCCAAGGAACTGGGAGGGCGCGATGGGCTGGACCCCGCCCGTTACGGCGATTGGGAAAAGAAAGGCATCGCCATCGATTTCTAGGCCCTCAGTCGCGCAGGGCCTTCAGAAAATCATCGATCAGGGCGCGCTGTTTTCTGGACTGCACCCGATCTTCGGGCCATGTCAGCCAATACCCGTCCTTGGTTTGCAGCTCTGGCAGCTCTAACCTGCGCAACCGGCCATCCCTTAGATCACCGGACGCCAGCGGAACCGAGCCCAGCACGATCCCCATCCCGCGCCTTGCCGCCGAAACGGCATGTTCCATCGAATCGAAACTGACATGTGATGGCGCGACGTCCCCGTGCCCGTATTTACGGTTCCACTCGCGCCAGCCAGGACGCTCGCCGCGCAGATCGATCAGGGGGGCACCCCAATCAACGCCCGGCGCGGCCATCGGCACCAGCACCTCTTGCGCGATCAATGCCGCGTCGCGCCCGGCCCACACGCCGCGACCATAGCGGATTTGCAGCCAGGTGCGTTCCTCGTCCAGCGATGACCGGCGCGCAACCGAGTCGGTCATCACCCGCACCTCGGGGCGCAGGTCCCTGAACACAGGCAGGGCTGGCACAACGAGGGCGTGAATGTTTGACGACAACCCGGCGACCCTGAGTTCGCGCGGCGATTTTCCAAACAGATCCTCAGTGTTGCGTTCCAACGCCAGCAGGCTGTCCTGCACCAACGGCAGATAGCTTTCACCTTCGACCGTCAGCGACACGCCGCGCGCCTCGCGCACAAACAGAGACCGGCCCAGCCACGCCTCAAGATTGCCGATCCTTTGGCTGACAGCGGCCTGCGTCAACCCGAACTCTTTCGCAGCGGCCGAGAACCCGCCCAGACGCCCGGCGGCTTCGAACACGCGCAACCAATCCAACGGCGGTAATCCGGTCTTGTTTTTAGCCATTAGTTTTTCCAAGCCTCAGCCGAAATAAGGATTAATTGTCGTAATGCCACGAACGGCGTATCAGCTCAACCAAAGCTCGCGCCGAACAGGAGACCCCCAATGCTGCGCACCGCCACCCACGACACCTCGATTGTTACAGTCGCGTTTGACACCGAGGCCAAGGCCCGTTTCCACGCCATCTGGCTGCGCGACAACGCGCTGGACGCTGATACCCGCGCGCCGGGCAATGGTCAGCGCCTGATCACCATCGGCGATATTCCCACCGACATCTCGGTCAGTTCAGCCGAGGTGGTCGCAGGTGACCTGCAAGTCACGTTCCAGCCCGAGGGCAAAACCGTTACCTTCCCGGCGGATTGGTTGGCCGAAAACAGCTACGACCGCGATCATGACATTGCGCTGGGTCGCATCGCCCCAGGCATCACGACCTGGGAGAGTGGTATCGGCGCGCCCAGCGGGGATTGGAACGAGGTCCATGCCAGCCCAGCGGCCAAGCGCAACTGGCTGGCCGCTGTGGCCGAGTTCGGCTTTGCCAAGCTGACCGGCGGCCCGACCGAGCCTGAATCGCTGCTGAAGGTCGCTGACCTGTTCGGCTATGTCCGCGAAACCAATTATGGCCCCTATTTCGAGGTGCGGACCGAGGTGAACCCGACAAACCTTGCCTATACCGGGCTTGGCCTTCAGGCGCATACCGACAACCCCTATCGCGACCCGGTGCCGACCTTGCAAATCCTCTATTGTCTGGAAAACTCGGCTGAAGGCGGGGAGTCCATCGTTGTTGACGGCTTCCGCGCTATCGAAAAACTGCGTGACGCAAACCCCGAAGGTTTTGCCCTGCTGGCCGGATATCCGGCGCGGTTCGAGTACAAGGGCTCGGACGGGGTCTGTCTGCGGTCGCGCCGCCCGATGATCGAGTTGTCACCGGATGGCGAGCTGATCGGCATCCGCTTCAACAACCGCTCTTCTGCCCCTTTCGTGGACGTGCCGTTTGACAAGATGGAGGCTTATTACGCCGCCTATCGCCAATTGGGGGATATCATCGACGATCCGGCGATGGGCGTTTCCTTCAAACTGGAACCGGGGGAAAGCTTTATCGTCGACAACACCCGCGTCCTGCACGCGCGGCTTGGCTATTCCGGGGCCGGGTCGCGCTGGTTGCAGGGATGTTACGCCGACAAGGACGGGTTGCTGTCCACACTGGCGGCGATGGAGATGGCGCAGCCGGAGGCGGCAGAATGAAGCCTGATTTCTCGACCCTGAACCGGGACAATATCGTTGCTTTCATCGGGAGCATTTTCGAACGCCGCGGCGGTGAAGAGTATCTGGGCGAGCCTGTCACCATGGCCCAGCACATGCTGCAAGGCGCAACCATTGCCGAGCAGAACGGGATGCCCGAGGAAATCATCGTGGGCGCCTTGCTGCACGACATCGGCCATTTCACATCCGAGTTTGGCACCTACCACCCCGACGACACCGAAGACCGTCATCATGAGGACGCGGGCGCCGAGGTGCTGGAGCAGTTCTTCCCCTCGGTCATCACCGATTGCTGCCGCTATCACGTGGCGGCCAAGCGGTATCTGTGTGCCACCAAACCCGAGTATTTCAATCGCCTGTCCGCGGCGTCGGTTCACACGTTGGAACTGCAAGGTGGCCCGATGAGCGCCGAAGAAGTTGCCGCGTTCGAGGCCAACCCGAACCTGAAAGAGATCATTCAGGTCCGCTATCTGGATGAGGCCGGCAAACGCGCGGATATGGAAACCCCGGATTTTGCACATTTTGCGCCGATGGTGCAGCGTATGGTCGACAAGCACATGGAGGCCGCATGAACGCCCCGGAATACATCTTTGAAGCCAGCACCAAACCCTCGCTACCCTGGCACGAGGTTCCCCTGATCCGCGCGACGGACGCCTCGGTCAAAGGTTATGGGTGTCTGGTCGATGATCCCGAAGGGTTCGAGATCGAGATCACCCGCTGGCCACAGCAGGGCTGGCGGCCGATT
The DNA here is from genome assembly GCF_059613305.1 of Ruegeria sp. BHSB056. Taxonomy (NCBI): domain Bacteria; kingdom Pseudomonadati; phylum Pseudomonadota; class Alphaproteobacteria; order Rhodobacterales; family Roseobacteraceae; genus Ruegeria; species Ruegeria sp. BHSB056. Next base: position 81,552 of record NZ_JBXWSG010000002.1, read on the forward strand.
GACGAAGGCACCGGCGATGAAGGCGGCTGGGTCGAAGGCACCTTTCGCGGTGAGTGGAAGGGTGACGTGCTTTACGGCGAGAACGAAGCGGTCAATGGCCACTATGTCCTCGGCTGGTCCACCGATCCGCAGCAGGCACAGACAAGCCACCAAACAGCGCCCCGCGATCAGGTGCTGCTGTGGCACATGAACTATCACCCGGATGGCGGGCAGATGTTCTGGCCGCTCGACAAAAAGCCCTTCATCATTCCTGCCGCGTTGCCCGGCGACAACCTGACACCAGAAAAGGTGGTGGCGTTCTGGTGCGACGGTTCGCGCGGGCTGTATATCCATCCCGGTATCTGGCACGAGGGGATATTTCCGATAGAAGACAACCAGCGGTTCCTCGACCGGCAGGGTGCAGTGCACGCGCGGGTCAGCGCTGATATCGGTCAGGAATTTGGCGTCTACCTCGCCTGCCCGCTGCGCGCCGACAAGATCAGGGCTTTGTAAGATAAGCGCTGCTTGTTGTTGCGGTGCTTACTTGGAGCACCGCATTCATTCTATTTGTTGTTTTGACCGCGCACGTTTAGCAGCGCTTACAACCCCAACACATCCACCATGTCATACTGACCCGGTGCCTTGCCCTGCCCCCAAAGGGCCGCTTTCAGCGCGCCGCGGGCAAAGATGGCGCGGTCTGTGGCCAGATGGCGCAGGACGATGCGTTCTCCGGGGGCGGCGAACAGGACATCATGTTCCCCCACGATGTCGCCGCCGCGAATAGCGTGAAAACCGATATCTCCACGCTTGCGCGCGCCAGTGATGCCATCGCGGCCCCGGTCGGACACGTCCGACAACTCAACGCCGCGCCCTTCGGCTGCGGCCTCGCCCAGCATCAGCGCCGTGCCCGAAGGTGCATCGACCTTGTGATGGTGATGACCTTCGATGATCTCGATATCGAAATCCTCATCCAGCGCGGCTGCGACCTTTTTGGTCAATTGCACCAGAAGGTTGACGCCAAGGCTCATGTTTCCGGCCCGCACGATTACCGCATGGCGCGACGCGGGTTCCAGTGCTGCGATCTGTTCGTCGGACATGCCGGTGGTGCCGATCACATGCACACAGCGCGCCTGCGCCGCCAGCGCAGCGAATTCCAGTGTCGCCTCGGGCGCGGTGAAGTCGATCACTGCCTGCGCCTGCGCAAAGGCCTCCAGCGGATCGTCGGTGACGGTGACGCCCAGTGCCTGCCCGCCCATGGCCTCGCCCACATCCTGACCGATCCAGTCATGGTCCTTGCGTTCGACCACGCCGACCAGACGAGCCTGATCGCTGTCCGTCACGGTCTTGATCAGCATCTGCCCCATACGGCCCGAAGCCCCTGTGATGACGATCCCCGGAATATGGGTCATTGCGCTGGTCCTTTTCGTTAAGTCGGCTCAAAGCCTCCTACCCGGTTCGCGCCCGCTTGGCAAAGCCCTGCTTTGCGCTTAGATCGGGGTTTATGGCAAAGAACAAATTCCACGATGGCCCCGGCCCGTCCCAACGGCAGCTGCGTGTCGGCGAACTGATCCGCCGCACCCTGTCCGAAGTTCTGGCGCGCGGAGATGTCCACGACCCCGACCTGAATCGCATGTCGATCACCGTGGGTGAGGTGCGCACCTCGCCCGATCTGAAGATCGCCACCGCCTATGTGCTGCCCCTTGGCGGCAGAGGGCAGGAGGACGTGATCGAACTTCTGGCCCGCAACAAGGGTGAGCTGCGGCGCATGGTCGGCAAGAAAGTCGGCCTGAAATTCGCGCCCGATCTGCGCTTTCGGCTGGATGACACGTTTGACCGTCTGGACGACACCCGCCGCATGTTCGAACAGGACGCGGTGCGCCGCGATCTGGACGAGTGATCCGCACGTTTGTCACATTGGCGACGCTTCTTTGGGCCGCGCAGGCAGGCGCGGTCACTTGTGAAAAGCTGACCCACGAGGACAAACGTTATACGGTTTGCAACGTCGATGCAGCCAATGAAGATCTGAGGCTTTTTCTGAACGGCGAAGACGGTCAGGTATTGGGGCATTTTTCGTCGGTCAACGAAGTGCTGGCCCCGGAAGGCGAACGGCTGGCCTTTGCGATGAACGCGGGCATGTATCACGACGACCGTTCACCCGTTGGCCATTATGTCGAGGACGGCCAGGAGCAGATGCGTGTGATCACCAACCCCGGCCCCGGCAACTTCGGTTTGCTGCCCAATGGCGTGTTCTGCATCCGCGAAGGCCGGGCGGATGTGTTTGAAACGCTTGAATACGTGGATCAGGCGCCCACCTGCCGCTTTGCCACCCAATCCGGTCCCATGCTGGTGATCGACGGAGAACTGCACCCGCGCTTCCTGCCTGATTCGACCTCGCTTTATGTTCGAAATGGGGTCGGCACCAGTTCCGATGGTACACGGGCGGTGTTTGCGATCTCGGAAGATTATGTCACCTTCCACGAGTTCGGACGTTTGTTCCGCGATGTGCTTGGCACGCCAAACGCGCTGTTTTTCGACGGCAACATCTCGCGAATGTATGAGCGGGCCAGCAACCGCTCGGATCTGGGATTCTCGCTGGGGCCGATTGTCGGCGTCGTCGAAGAAACGCCCGCAAATTGACAGCGGCAGAGTGATCCGTTAACTCGCGCGCCTTAGCAAGATTCAAGGTGCATGATGGGACGCAAACGCAAGGGTCGCGACATTTCCGGCTGGCTGGTGGTGGACAAGCCCGCGGGCATGACCTCGACCGCCGTGGTCAACAAGGTGCGTTGGGCGATGGATGCCAAAAAGGCGGGCCATGCGGGCACGCTGGATCCCGAGGCGACCGGCGTTCTGGCAATTGCCTTGGGCGAGGCGACCAAGACCGTTCCCTATATCACCGATGCCTTGAAAGCCTATACCTTTACCGTGCGACTGGGGCAGGCCACCAACACGGACGATGCCGAGGGCGAAGTGATCGCGCAAAGCGATGCGCGCCCCTCGGATGACGATATCAAACAGGCGCTGACCCCGTTTCTGGGCGATATCATGCAGGTGCCGCCCAAATTCTCGGCGGTGAAGATCGACGGCCAACGCGCCTATAAACTGGCCCGTGATGGGGAGGATGTGGAGCTGAACGCTCGCCCCCTCTGGGTCGAGGAACTGATCCTTGTCGACCGCCCCGACGAAGATCACGTGGTGCTGGAGATGACCTGCGGCAAAGGCGGCTATGTGCGGTCTATCGCCCGCGATCTGGGCGAGGCGCTGGGGTGCCACGGCCACGTCAAGGAACTGCGCCGCATCTGGTCCGGCCCCTTCGAGGCCGAGGACGGGTTAAGCATCGAGCAGATCGACGAGATGGCGAAAACAACCGCCCTGGACGAGTATCTGCACCCACTGGAAACCGGCCTGTCCGACCTACCCGAGCTGAAATGCACCGCCGAGGGGGCAACCCGTCTGCGCAATGGCAATCCGGGCATGGTGCTGGCCTCAGACATTGAATACGGCGACGAGGCCTGGGCATCGTTCGACGGCAAGGCCGTGGCCGTGGGCATCTATAAATCCGGTGAATTGCACCCCAGCCGGGTGTTCGTCGACTGAGAGTCGTGTTAGGCGAAGGGCATGATCACCCGTTCCCACACCAAGGGCGACGCGCCCTCGACCGCCATATATTCCGATTGCGAGAAATACCGCTATAGCCTGACCCGCATCTGGGACCCTGAAGGGCGCAAGGCATTATTTGTGATGCTGAACCCGTCAACCGCGACCGAGGTGCAGAACGATCCGACGGTGGAACGCTGTGAACGGCGCGCACGCGCGTTGGGGTTCGGGGCGTTTCAGGTCACGAACATCTTTGCGTGGCGCGACACCGACCCGCGCAAGATGCGGGCTGCCGCCGATCCGGTCGGGCCCGAGAATGACGCGGCCATTCTGGACGGCGTGCAATGGGCCGATCAGGTCATCGCGGCCTGGGGCACGCATGGCGCGCATCTGGAACGCGGCCCTGCGGTGGAAACCCTGTTGCGCGGCACCGGCCAATCGCTGTTCCATCTGGGCCTGACCAAGGACGGTCACCCCAAACATCCACTTTATATCGCCTATACCCAGCAGCCTGAACTCTGGTGACAAAGGGTTAACCATTTCAAAGGTTTACCTTTGACCTGGTGACGGGCGACATGGGATATTCCACCCTCGGAGCATCATGCTTTCGGAGGGGTTCCATGTTTCTGGCCGGATTGCTTGGACTGGCCGCCATCGGCGGCGCTGCTTACGCGATGAGCGATTTTCTGATCGAAGAGGACGACACGCCGGATGAAAACCCGGAAGGTGAACCATCGGGCGAGGTTGATACCGGTGAATTTCTGGTCATCGGAGAGGGCGTCGAAGACCCGGAAAACGCTAACACCGAACCCTCGCCGGACAGTAGCGAGGCGCCCTTCACCGGGACTGTGATCTCGGAATTTGAAGGCGATCTCGTGATTGCTGGCGGCGATGGTTCGGACGTGATTACCGGGCAGGACGGTGTCGATCAGATCAACGGCTACGGCGGGGACGACACGATAAACGGTGCCAAGGGCAACGACGTTCTGCACGGGGGCGACGGCGCAGATCAGATATCGGGCGGGCAGGGTAATGACGTCCTGCACGGAGAGGCGGATGACGACCTTTTGTTCGGTGAGGACGGGGATGACGCCCTTTACGGTCACTTTGGGGACGACACTCTGGATGGCGGCGCGGGTGAGGACGAGCTGTTTGGCGGTCAGGGCGACGACAGGCTGGACGGCGGCGCAGGGGATGATGCGTTGCAGGGCGGGTTCGGGGATGATGTTCTGAACGGGGGCGAAGGTGAGGATACTGTCTTTGGCGGGGATGGAGACGACTTTGTTTTCGGGATCGAAGAGGGTGCCGCCGAAAGGGATTTCCTGAACGGCGGTGTGGGTGACGATACCATTCTGGCAGGCGGCAAAGACGTGGTAACGGGCGGAGACGGGGCTGATGACATCGTGCTGAACCCAGGTGATGATCAGGTGACCGTAATGGGATTTCAACCCGGCGAAGACAAGCTGCTGGTGACGTGGGAGGATGAGACCGACCCGGCAATCGAGGTTGAGGCCGACGCCGAAAACGCCAACCTGACAAGGGTTTTCATAGATGGCCAGGAAGTTGCGCAGGTATATGGTGCCGAAGGAATGACAGCGGCTGACATTCAGCTGATCACCGAAGCGCAGCTGGCACAATACGGGCAGATGGTCTGAGCCCGCAGAAACCCTTTGCCATTTGGGTCAAATGCGCTTATACGCGCCCATCCGCATCGGAATCGGTGCGGTTTTCTCCATGGGCCTGTGCTGGACGACATCCCGGCCTGCGCCATCAACTCTAACCTTTTAAAGGAGACCCCGATGTCGATCACTGCCGCTGAAAAAGCACGCGTCATGCAAGAATTCGCAACCAAAGAAGGCGACACCGGTTCGCCTGAAGTACAGGTTGCTATCCTGACCTCGCGCATCAACACCCTGACCGAGCACTTCAAGACCCACAAGAAAGACAACCACGGTCGTCGTGGTCTGCTGAAAATGGTTGCTCAGCGCCGTAAGCTGCTGGACTACCTGAAGGGCAAGGAAGAGGCGCGTTACCAGGACCTGATCAAAAAGCTGGGCATCCGCCGCTAAACGTATTTGTTACGTTTTGTACCGGTTCTGAACCCCGGTTTGTAAGATTTGTACGCCCGCCCAATTGGCGGGCGTTTTTCTTATGTGGACGAATATCAAATATACCGACCGACCAACGCTGCGGGTGCTAAACTCATTCTCTGTTGGCAGGGTGCGCCCAATCTGGACATTGACGAACGGCCATGCGCATCGTGAGACATGTCGCTCACGGAAGACCTAAACCAAATTTTAGAAACTGTCTTGTCGACCGATCCCAGCTTTCAGCAGATCGAATATGCGGTGATAGACAATTGCATTAGTGAAACCCGGCGATACGCCTTGGAGGGCTCCACCGAAGCCTTCCTGATGTCCGCGATGCGTCTATTGGCACTTCCCGACAATGGGCACACACGGCTGATCCCGAACGATGCGATCACCGTGCTTCCGCTGAGGTTCGTGAGCGTAGGGCGTTCTGTGCAACTCGTCGGCGCGTTTCCAGAGATAACTGCACCGCGAGGAGAACTGATTGCGGTCAACGGCACAGCTTTGAGCCAGATTGAAGCCAAGGTGGAACAGTTTCTTGCGGGAACGTGCCAAAGGAAGCGAGTCATCGGACCTATTCTTTTGGCTTGGCCGTACGCCTTGGCACGTTTGGGTATTTCGTCAAACGGCGGAACGACCGAGTATCGTGTTCAGGACGAAAATGGGCAGATAACCAATCTGAAAGTGGCGATTGGAAACACCGTTCCTGGATCCATGCTCTACCCGAGAAACGAGCACGGCAAGGATGATCCAACTTGGGTGCCCAAGACTTTTGTGGAGATAAAGGATTGGCAAGATCTTGGGCTATCAATAGCGTTACCGAGCTTTTTTGCTCCGAACGAAACAACGCTGCACAAAGCCGTCTCAGCCGCAGTGGAATACGTGCGCGCCTGTCCGAACAGAACGCTTTTGATTGACGTTCGCGGAAACACCGGCGGCGATTTTCTTCTGACGATGCCTTTGATAGACGCGATCTCGCAAAGCGCAAGTAAGCAGGTTGTTGTACTTGTCGATAAATTCACGTTTTCAGCGGCGATAGTGTTTGTGGCCATCCTCAAACATCGTTTGGGAAACAGGCTCAAACTTATCGGGGAAGAAATGGGTGACGGGTTGATGTTCTTTGCCGAGGGCGGGTTGCTCGAGTTGCCGACCAGCGGAGCGGTTGTTCGATACTCATCAGCTTTTCACGATTGGAAGAATGGAACATCTGACAAAACCACGCCGCCTGAAATCGCGCGGAAGATCGTTCCCGTAGGGGCACTGAAATTGGATTTGGAATGGGTCGCAAATTGTGCAGATGAGGATGCGGACGGCACGTTCTATCAACGAATTCTCAGCAGCGTGAGCACTTAGACAAACGGCCGAGACGGCATCGCGGCTCCCATCCGCGACGCCGCTCGGCATGGCTTTTGCTGTCTTCGGGTCAGATTGCCTGCCACTTTTTGTAGGTATCGACCGCCAAGGCGGTGTCGATCACGAACATCGCAACTGCGGTTACCATCGCCAGCATCGACACCCAGAACGACCCGCTTGCCGAGGCGACGGCCAGTGTCATGCCGCCGACGCAGGTGGCAATCGCGGCGGCTTTTTCAAGGCCGCTCATGTCGGTCAGAACGATGCCCGCAAGTTTGGTGAACCCGACGGACGCCTTGGCGACGCCCAGCATGGCCTTCATCATGGCCAGATCGCTGCCCGCCGTTCCGGCCTTGGCGATTGCGCCGGCATGGCGGCTGATCGGGCCGCTGCATTTGACGGCAATCCCGGCCCCGGCCCGCGTGACCGTCTTGGTTCCGAGCGCCTGATAAACCCCCAGCGCGGCCATGGCCATCGTGATGATATCGGCAAACGCCTTGGCGGCGGCCCCGATAAAGGTGTTCAGCGCGGCTTTCTTGCGCTTTTTCCTGCTGTTGCCCAGCGGTGCCCCCAAAAGCGGCGTGTCCCCCTGCATCAGGATCAGGCTGTCCGCGGTTTCCTGCACCGAGAACGGCGCGGCATCGACGGGAACCGTGGCGGCTTCGGCCTCGGGTATCGGGTCGGGGGACAGGAACCGCGCCTTGATCTGCGCCTGTTGGTCGGCCGGAAGCGCGCGGATATCGGCCCCTTCGTCTGAGGCATAAAGCTCTTCCCATGCGCTTTCCATGATCGCGGCCACGTCCGCCGCGCTTGGTTCGGTGGCCGGGGCTGTCATCAGTGGCATCTTGGGGCCTGCATCAAGGTCGATGTCCTCGACCGCGTCCTCGGGGAGCTTGTCGAGCATCTCGATAAATGACTCGTCGAACACATCAGGGTTGAATGAAATACCAGAGGCGGAATGAAGCTTCATGGGTAAACCTACTTTCATTAACTTTGACACAATAAGCCTGCACAATAGACGAGTTTTGAAATCTCTCTGTGGTGAACATCACACTTGAACAACCGGTCGCCGCCAACCGGGGGGCGCGGCGTTTCGTGGCCGCAGCAGAACGTGTGTCTTTAGATCAGCCGTTATTCGGGAAGACCGGCCTTTTTCCACCCTTCGCGCCAGCTTTCCGCACAGGCCGGAACGGTAAAGACCGGCAGGCTGGTCTGATCCGAGGAAGCGGTGATATCGGGGCGCAATGCTTGCAGGTCGCTTATCGCCGCCTGCGCCGCTGCGGCATCAGACATCTGACCCAAGGCGGCAATAAGCATCAGGTGGCTCATGACAAATCCTGACCGAACGGCCAGAGCGTCACGCGCTGCGGCGGCGGCCTCGTCATACCGGCGCAGTTGAAAAAGCGCACTTGCCCGGGCGATATGCGCCGCATGGCGCATCGGGTCTTTCGGGCTGAGTTCAATGGCATGTGTTGCGTGTTCCAATGCCTCGTCCGACCGGTTCAACATGCACAGGTTGATAGAGGCGAGCATGTGAACACTTGCAGCATTGGGGTTTTCGGCCAGAGCCTGTTTGAACGCCGCCCGCGCGCGCGGCAAGTCGCGGGCCAGCATCGAGATTGAATGCGCCGCATAAGCCATGGCAATGCCGTCGGCGCGGTCGCTCATGAGAACGCGTTCTGCCGCGCTGATGGCGGCCCTGGGCCCTTCGCCGATGGGATCGAGCCCCTGCACAAGGCGTTGAATATGCAGCCATGCCAGCAGCCCTGCGGCTGCGGCGTAATCCGGGTCGCGGTCCAGCGCCAGCGTTGTCAGCCGGATGGCTTCGCGATTGGCGTCATCTGTCAGCAGATGAAAATGCGACTGCGCCTGAAGATAGAGTTCATAGGCTTCGAGGTTTTCGGTCGGCTTGGCGCGGGACCGGTTCGTTTCAGCGTGGCGCAGCGAAGGCTCGATCGCGGTGACGACCTCTTGCGTGACCTTGTCCTGAAGCTCGAAGATATCGTCCAGCACCCCGTCAAAGCGATCGGCCCACAGGTGGCTGCCATTTTCCGCATCGATCAACTGCCCGGTGATCCGGACACGCTGTCCCGCGCGGCGGACGGACCCTTCCAACACATACCGAACCCCAAGCGTCAGGCCGACCTGGCGGATATCCGTCGTTTTTCCCTTGAAGATGAAGGACGAGTTGCGGGCCACGACCATCAGCCAGCGAAAGCGCGACAGTTCCGTGATGATGTCCTCGGTTATACCGTCGGCAAAGAACTCTTGCTCGGGGTCGCCGGACATGTTGTCGAAGGGCAGGACGGCGATCCCCGGGCGTGTGTCGGCGGGTGTTGCAAGATTGGCGGTTGAGCCCTTTGGCCAACACCACACACCAACGCGGCGCGTGATGTTCTTTAGCTCGGCCTGCCCGCCGCCGCCGAACAGACCCGCATCACCCCGGTCAAGGCTGTGATGCGCCGTGTCCGAGATCAGGATCTGGTCGGGTTTGGCCAGAGCCTCGAGCCGGGCAGCGACATTGATGCCATCACCGAAGATGTCTTCGCCTTCCGCAATGACCTCACCCGTGTGAATACCGATGCGCGGCCGCAGCCCTTCGGGCTTGTCGCAGGATTGCAGGGCAATCGCAAAATCCGACGCGTCGGACGTTGACTGGAATTCAGCGATCCAGCCATCCCCCATGCTTTTGATCAATGTGCCGTTGTGGGATTTCAGCAGGGCAGTGCGCGTGTCGTCACGGAACGATTTCAGTGCTGCAAGTGTACCCTCCCGGTCCTGATCCATAAGCGCAGAGTACCCGACAACGTCAGCCGCCAGCACTGTCGTAAGCCGTCTTTTCATTCGCACCCCCCGATGAAAGTTAGGTTAGCGCAGTGATCCGGTTCTGTCAGGCCATTTCCCGGACAGGGGCAATGGCACGCCGCACACCATCATGCGGCCCTTGTGCCTTGTGTCGCGCTGCGAGGGGTCAGGGCCTGCCTCAGCATGATCCGGCCAGCTTTTTCGGTTTCGCTTTCCTTCCAACGCATTCTCATGTATGCGCGCGGTATCTGAGACGTTGTGCCCTGACCCCGGCACTCGAACGGAAGATAAATGGGGTCGGCGGCAATGGGGCCGCCATGCAAAACCGGAGACCCGCAGGGGCGGGAGTGCTCCGTTCTAGGATACGCATATGTTTGATGTAACGAAGAAATCGATGCAGTGGGGCGAGGAGACGCTGACACTGGAAACCGGCAAGGTTGCCCGTCAGGCCGACGGCACCGTGATTGCCACGCTGGGCGAAACCAGCGTCATGGCCAACGTGACCTTTGCCAAGAGCCAAAAACCCGGTCAGGACTTTTTCCCGCTGACCGTACATTACCAAGAGAAATATTACGCCGCCGGTAAGGTTCCGGGTGGCTTTTTCAAGCGCGAGGCGCGTCCGACCGAGAAAGAGACGCTTACCGCGCGTCTGATCGACCGTCCGATCCGCCCGCTGTTCGTTGACGGTTTCAAAAACGAAGTGCTGGTGATGTGCACCGTGCTGAGCCACGATCTGGTCAATGATCCCGACATCGTTGCAATGATCGCCGCCTCGGCTGCGCTGACCATTTCCGGCGCGCCGTTCATGGGCCCGATCGCCGGTGCCCGCGTTGGTTTCGTGGATGGCGAATACGTCCTGAACCCGACCGTGGATGACATGCAGGACCTGCGCCTGAACCCTGAACAGCGTCTGGATCTGGTTGTTGCCGGTACCAAAGACGCCGTGATGATGGTGGAATCGGAAGCCTATGAGCTGTCCGAGGCCGAAATGCTGGGTGCCGTGACCTTTGCGCATGCACAGATCCAACCGGTCATCGACCTGATCATTTCGCTGGCCGAAGACGCCGCGAAAGAGCCGTTTGAATTCGTCGCACCCGATTACTCGGAGCTTTACGCCGCTGTTTCGGCTGCCGGTGAAGAGCAGATGCGCGCCGCGTTCGCGATCACCGACAAGCAGGAGCGCACCGCCGCTGTTGCCGCTGCCCGTGAAGCGATCAAGGAAGCGCTGACCGAGGAACAGCTGGAAGACGCCAACCTTGGCTCGGCGATGAAAAAGCTGGAAGCCGGTATTCTGCGCGGTGACGTCGTCAAGGGCGGCAAGCGCATCGACGGTCGTTCGACCACCGATGTGCGTGCCATCGAAGCCGAAACCTCTCTGCTGCCGCGCACACACGGCTCTGCCCTGTTCACCCGCGGTGAAACTCAGGCGCTGGCCGTGACTACGCTGGGCACCGGCGACGATGAGCAGTTCATCGATGCGCTGCACGGCAACTTCAAATCGAACTTCCTGCTGCATTACAACTTCCCCCCCTATTCGGTTGGTGAAGTGGGCCGCGTGGGTTCGCCCGGCCGTCGCGAGATCGGTCACGGCAAGCTGGCATGGCGCGCGCTGCAGGCGGTTCTGCCTGCGCCGACCGACTTCCCCTATACCATCCGCGTGGTGTCCGAGATCACTGAGTCCAACGGCTCCAGCTCGATGGCGTCTGTCTGCGGCGGGTCGTTGTCGATGATGGATGCGGGTGTTCCGCTGAAAGCTCCGGTTGCCGGTGTGGCCATGGGTCTGATCCTGGAAGATGACGGGTCTTACGCAGTTCTGACCGACATCCTGGGTGACGAAGACCACCTGGGCGATATGGACTTCAAGGTTGCGGGTACTGCAAACGGCATCACCTCGCTTCAGATGGACATCAAGGTCGCGGGCATCACGCCTCAGATCATGGAAACCGCCCTGGCACAGGCCAAGGACGGCCGGATGCACATCCTGGGCGAGATGGGCAAAGCCCTGTCCGAGACCAACGAGTTCTCGGTCCACGCGCCGCGCATCGAGACCATGAACATCCCGACCGACAAGATCCGTGAAGTGATCGGTTCGGGCGGCAAGGTCATCCGCGAGATCGTCGAGGTTTCGGGTGCCAAGGTCGACATCAACGACGATGGCGTCATCAAGATCGCATCGCCCGATGGGGAATCGATCAAGAAAGCCTATGACATGATCTGGTCGATCGTGGCCGAGCCGGAAGAAGGTCAGGTCTATACCGGCAAGGTGGTCAAGATCGTCGATTTCGGTGCCTTCGTGAACTTCTTTGGCAAGCGCGACGGTCTGGTCCACGTGTCCCAGATCGAAAACCGCCGCCTGAACCATCCGTCGGATGTTCTGAAGGAAGGTCAGGAAGTGAAGGTCAAGCTGCTGGGCTTTGACGATCGCGGCAAGGTTCGCCTGTCGATGAAAGTGGTCGATCAGGAAACCGGCGAAGAGATCGTTCCCGAGAAGAAAGAAAAGAAAGAGGAAAGCGCAGAGTAATCTGCCGACCCTCTGATTGAATGCGAAAAGCCCCGGTTTCGACCGGGGCTTTTTTTGTCCGTGCGGTCAAGAACACCGGGCGTCCCGTGGCTTGGTAAATCAATTATTAACACTTCATGCGTGTATTTACTCAACCATAAGGATGATCATGTTACATTCAGGGATGCTTTTCGACCGTGGCCTCGATTACCGTTTTCGAAATCAGCGCAGACCCCTACAGCAATAAAAGCGTCGATATAACCGCCGCTTATTTCGTTGACATCACCGACAATGACGCCCTGTTGCAGGATCCCGACCCTGACAGCGCGCAGCTTGACCTGTCGGCCCTGCCCGGTTTTTCCGGGACAAGCCAGAATTTCAGCGCCTTCGAAAGCTATTCGGGAACGGTGAACGGGGCGCCTGTCACCTTCATTCTGGTACAGTTCTCGAACCCGCGCTACATCATCGTCACCTCGGGTCAGGCGCAGTTGAACGATACGATCACGGGGACCAGCTTTGGCGGGACGGCAGCGCCAACCACGTATCAGACCTTGCCGTCTTTCGTGTGTTTCACCGCCGGGTCCCTGATCCGGACGCCCGTCGGGCTGCGCCGGGTCGAGACGCTGAACCCCGGCGACCCGGTTGTCACCGCCAAGGGCCATACCCGCCCGGTGCGCTGGATCGGCAGGCGTCGCTTGTCAGCGCAGGAGTTGCAGCAGGACCCTCATCTCTGCCCGGTACGGATCATGGCGGGGTGTTTCGGGACAAACAGCCCAAGCCGTGATCTGGTCGTCTCGCCACAGCACAGGATCGCCGTCACCTCGGCGATGATGGAACTGATGCATTGCGAGACCGCGATGCTGGCCCCGGCCAAGGGGTTGATCAACGGGCGGACAATCGTTCAGGAGCTGCCCGCGCAAGGGGTCGAGTATGTCCATATCCTATTTGACCGGCATGAGCTGGTAAACGTCGAAGGCATCTGGTCCGAATCCTTCTATCCCGGTGACACGACACTGGGCGCGATGGCACCCGCCACACGGCGCGAGCTGTTCACCCTGTTCCCGGATCTGGCCTGCGGTGCTGATGGCTATGGATCAACCGCGTTGCCGGTGCTGAAACCCTTTGAGGTTCGGGTGCTGAAGGCGGATCTGACGCTGCCCTGCTGGTCATCGGTCCCGAACACATCTGCGCACGCCGCCTGACAGGGGTGCCGATCAGTGGGTAACCCCGCCGGGCCCATGTTTCAGAAGATGCCACTGGCCATAGCTGTCCTTCAGGTCCAGCTCTATCGCGGCATCAGAGCGGGTCGAGGCACTGCCAATCTCGGCAATGGAAAACTCGATCCCGCCCGGGATATCGATGCGGACCCGATGCGCGCCGCCACCATGCGGGGCCTGAATCGGCTGTCCGGTGGATTTCAGAACATCACCAACGGTAACGCTGGCCGTGCGTTCTTCGAGGTCCATCTCGAACTCGATCGGCAGGTAGAGCGTGTCATGAACCGTCTCGCACATCGCCCTGAACACATACCAATGCGTCGCCATCTCTTCGGTTTCTTCACCGTGAAAGACCTTTTCCAGCGCGTCGCGCTGTGCCGGGGTTGCTGCGGGATCAACGATCACCTGCATCTCGCCGCCGCCTTCAAAGATCGGCCCCGGCCAGGCATAGATCAGCGCGGCTTTGGTCCCGCTGAGGTCGGTGTCGCCGAAATGCCCTTTGGTCACCTCCAGCACTTCGAACCCCCGGCAATCGCCATGGGTCGGCAACTCTTCGAACTGGCAGGGGCAAGAATAGCCGCAGTTGCAGTTCCCGAAACTCTCTCCTTCAACATACCAATCTGTAAAAGCCATGGTCTTCTCCCGCTAAGTACAGTCCGAAAGCCCGAGGTGATTGGTCGTATGCCTGAGTTTTGCCCCCCGCGCACTCTATCACAAATTGCCCGGAACCAGAACCTGAGGGCCATGAGACGGCAGATGAACGGTCCTGCCCAGCCCCGGATCTATTCATTCACGCGCGTCCAAAAACCTGTGAAACGAAGTGATAGCCCCGCGCCTTTCCTTTCCGTCAAGCCCGCCCACATCGAGGCCAAGCAGAGTTTTGGAGCAACGGAGACAATCATGTTCAAGCGCATTTTACTTACCTCAACGGCCCTTGCCGCCAGCGCGACGGCGCTTGCCGCGCAAAGCCTGGGCGACGGCACCTATGTTCAGGGCTTTGTCGGGTACAGCCAGTTGCAGGACAGCGATTTCGCAGGCACGATCGGCGGCGCGCCGCAGTCGGTCGACACGGAGTTCGACGCAGGGTTCGGTCTGGGCGTGGCCATCGGCAAGGAGATCCCGCAATGGTCCAATGACAGGTTCGGCACGCGTATTGAGCTGGAGCTGTCTTACCGCGACAGCGACGTGGATGGTGTGAACTTCTCGGGCAACGGGCCGGGGGCCGAGGGCAATATCTCGGGCGATGTCACGCAGACCTCATTGTTTGCCAATGTGCTGTTCGATTTCAAACAGGCGGGTGCGCTGACGCCCTATGCCGGGTTTGGTCTGGGGGCCACCTATTCGGATCTGGATTTTGCCTATGGGCCCGGTGTGGCGCTGGATGACAGCGACACCGCCTTTGCCGCGCAGCTGATCGCCGGTGTGGCTTACGAGATCAACCCGTCAACCGCCTTTACCGTCGACGCCCGCTATGCCCGCGCCTTTGACGTCTCGTCGCGGCGGCTGGCCCCGAACGGCGCGTTGACCGGCATCGTCGAAGACGATCTGGATACGTTCAGTGTCAATTTCGGGCTTCGGTACAAGTTCTGAGGTCCAGGGGCAGGTCTCCCTTCGGTTACCCTGCCCCCGCCTGCTTCATCTGGCCCCAAATATCCTCGGGGGGAAATCGTGCCGGCAGGCACGATGGGGGGCAGACAGCCCCCCTGACCCGGCACCCGCCTTAAGACGGCGCTTTGGTCTTGCGCAGATAGGGAAAGATCGTCTCGAACGCGCCGAATTTGGCCTTGGCGTCTTCGTTCGACACTGAGGGCGGGATGATCACGTCTTCACCCGGCACCCAGTTGGCAGGCGTTGCGACACCCTTCGACGACATCTGCAACCCGTCCAGCGCGCGCAGGATTTCCGCAAAGTTGCGGCCCACGGTCATCGGATAGGTCATCGACAGTTTCAGCTGCTTGTCAGGGCCGATGATAAAGACCGACCGCACGGTGGCGCTGTCCGCCGGGGTGCGACCATCAGGCAGGTAGGCTTCGGCGGGCAGCATATCGAAGGCTTTCGACACCGCCAGCCCCTCATCAGCGATGATCGGGAACCCGGGATTGGCCTTGCCGTATTCCTCGATATCCTTCTTCCACTTCTTGTGGTCTTCGACACCGTCAACCGAAACGCCGATCACCTTGGTGTTGCGCGCGGCCCATTCGTCGTTCAGCTGCGCGACGGCCGAGAATTCGGTGGTGCAGACAGGCGTGAAATCCTTGGGGTGCGAGAACAGAATGGCCCAGCTGTCGCCAATCCAGTCGTGAAACTGAATGGTGCCCTGATCTGTTTCTGCGGTGAAGTTCGGGACCGTATCGTTGATGCGCAAACCCATGGGGTATCTCCTTTCCAGTATTAACCTGAGTCGATTGCCCGCAACCTAATCACTTTGCCCATGGGTTAAAACTTGCATCGTGGTCGCGGCCTGGAAATTCACCGGTTTCACTGGAAAAATAATTTGATCAAATTATCTATTGCCCCCTGTTCGCTTGGGTGACAGAGTGTCGGCGAACAGCCGGATTCTAGCTGGACCGACAGGAGGGCTCAGGATGATCGAAAAGCGGAACTTCTATATCAATGGTCAATGGATCGCGCCGTCGCAACCCAATGATTTCGAGGTCATCAACCCCTCGACCGAGGAGCCGTGCGCGGTGATCTCACTGGGTGGGCAGGCCGACACGGATGCGGCAGTTGCCGCCGCCAAGGCCGCCCTGCCGGGCTGGATGGCAACGCCGGTGGAGACCCGCATCGCGCTGGTCGAGAAGCTGATCGACATCTACCAGACCCGCGCGGAAGATCTGGCGCAGGCCATGTCGCTGGAAATGGGCGCGCCGATTGACATGTCGCGCAGCCAGCAGGTTGGTGCAGGCACATGGCATTTGCAGAACTTCATCCGCGCGGCCAAGGCGTTTCAGTTTGAACGCCCTCTGGGGGATGACGCCCCGAATGACCGGATCATCTATGAGGCGGTTGGCGTGGCCGCATTGATCACGCCCTGGAACTGGCCGATGAACCAGGTCACGCTCAAGGTCGGTGCAGCGGCGATTGCGGGCTGCACGATGGTTCTGAAACCCTCCGAGCAAAGCCCGCTGAACGCGATGATTTTTGCCGAGATGATGGACGAGGCAGGGTTCCCGCCCGGTGTCTTCAATCTGGTAAACGGCGATGGCGCGGGCGTTGGCTCGCAGCTGTCGGGTCATCCCGACGTAGATATGGTCAGCTTTACCGGCTCGACCCGTGCGGGTACGGCGATTTCGAAGAACGCGGCGGAAACGCTCAAGAAAGTGCATCTGGAGCTGGGTGGCAAAGGCGCCAATGTGGTCTTTGCCGATGCCGATGAAAAGGCTGTCAAACGCGGCGTGCTGCACATGATGAACAACACCGGCCAGAGCTGTAACGCCCCCAGCCGGATGCTGGTGCAGCGCCCGATCTATGATCAGGCTGTTGAGATCGCCGCCGAGGTCGCCAGCAAGGTCACGGTGGGCAGCGCCGCAGAAGAGGGCCGTCATATCGGACCCGTCGTGAATGAGGTTCAGTGGACCAAGATTCAGGACCTGATCCAGAAAGGTATCGACGAAGGGGCGCGGCTGGTCGCGGGCGGCACCGGACGCCCCGAGGGGCTGAACAAGGGCTATTATGTCCGCCCCACGGTCTTTGCCGATGCCAACAACCAGATGACCATCGCGCGCGAGGAAATCTTTGGCCCGGTTCTGACCATGATCCCCTTCGACACCGAGGAAGAGGCTGTCGAGATCGCCAATGACACACCTTATGGCCTGACCAATTATGTGCAGACGCAGGACAAGGCGCGCGCCAACCGCATGGCGCGGGTTCTGCGGTCGGGCATGGTCGAGATGAACGGCCAGTCGCGCAGCGCGGGCTCTCCGTTTGGTGGGATGAAGCAATCCGGCAACGGGCGCGAAGGTGGCGTTTGGGGGCTGGAGGACTTTCTGGAAGTCAAATCCGTCGGCGGCTGGGCGGCTGAATAATACACCCAGCGCAATGCGAGATGAGAGGGCGAGGCAACGCGGTTGCCTCGCCCGTGTTATGTCAGACAGGCCGCACCACTAGCTGGGGTTCCCCGTCGGACGTATGGCGACGGGAACGACCGTCCCAACCAATCTCTCCGGTCACGCGCTGGCGATAGGCCGAGAAACTGTCGAACCGGACCACATCGACGGGCGTGTCGAACTGCAGGGTCACCCGGCGGTGCGCACCGTCCCCCAGCATGGTCAGACCACGAATTTCCGCCGTGAACGGCTGGCCCAGGTAGCGACCTTCGACCCGGTCCCCCACACGCAAACGCATCCGGTTGCCCGCCACCGCGTGCAATGTGTTCCAGTCGCGCATCCCATGTTGATGCGCCACCAGTTCCAGGGCCTGACCGTGCGACAGCTGAACGCCGGTGTCGCGCAGTTTCCGTCGCAGGCGTTTGGCCTGCTCTTTCAGCTCCTCCAGCGGAGCGATGTCTTGTGACAGTGTCATGTTTTGCCTCGTTTCCTTGAACGGGCGCGAGTTTAGGACGGGGTTCGCATTACCATCCGCGCGCCGGGAAAGGGCAACAGATGTTTTTTTCAACCGGGTTTCACCAAAGCCAATGGCCGCGAACGGCAGGGGACCCAAACCTGCCGTGCTTTTTGGCAGCGGTCGGGCCTGCTGTCAATCAGGCGTCGGCCTGTGCCGCCTCATAGGCCAGCATGGCCCGTTTGACCGGCAGACCCCAGTGATAGCCGCCCAACCCCCCGGATTTGCGCAGGGCGCGGTGACACGGGATCAGCCAGCTGACCGGGTTGCGCCCGACCGCCGTCCCCACGGCGCGCACGGCCTGTGGCGAACCCACGCGCTGCGCGATCTCGGAATAGGTGGTGACCTGCCCCGACGGGATGTGCATCAGTGCTTCCCATACCTTGATCTGCAAGGGCGAGCCGATCAGGTAGAGCGGTGTCGGCTCTGACCGGTCGCTGGCCGTGCCGAATGCGCTGAGAACCCAGGGTCGCAGGCGCATCGGATCTTCGACATAATCCGCGTTGGGCCAGCGCGAGATCATATCCTCCATCGCCGCCTTCTCTCCGGTTTCAGCCCCGAAGGCGATGCCGCAGATGCCCTTGTCGGTGCCCATGACCAGCGCGGGGCCAAAGGGGCATTCGAACCAGCCCCAGTAGATCGTCAGACCCGCGCCCCTGCGGGCATATTCGCCGGGGCTCATGGACTCCCATTTCAGGAACAGATCATGCAGGCGGCCACTGCCGGACAGGCCTACGTTATGGGCGGTTTCAAGCGTGGTGAACCGTTCGTGCAGCAGCGCCTTGGCATGGCCCAGCGTCAGGTATTGCTGATACCGTTTTGGCGACACTCCGGTCCAACGCGAGAACAGGCGCTGGAAATGGGCCGGGCTCATATCCATCTGGCGGGCCAACTCATCAAGGCTCAGGCCCTCGCCGCCCTGATCGATCAGCTCGATTGCCCGGCGCATGACGTTGTAGTGGTATCCGCTTTCGGGGGTCTGGACGTTCATGGTTGCACCTCGTTGTCTGGCACAAACCATAGCGCGCGCGACACGCTGCCGCGACCCGGAACTTGCGCATTGGCTTTGGGCTTGTGTCGCGGCCCCTCGGGCGGCATTAAGGCCCGGATGGCAAAGCAACTCGACTATCATACGATCCGCGAGATCTTTACGCGCTTTCAGGAGGCCGACCCCGAACCCAAGGGTGAGCTTGAGCATGTGAATGTCTACACGCTGGTCGTGGCCGTGGCGCTGTCGGCGCAGGCAACCGATGCGGGGGTCAACAAGGCCACGCGCGAGTTGTTCAAGATCGCCGATACGCCGCAAAAGATGCTGGATCTGGGCGAAGAGGGCCTGATCGAGCATATCAAGACCATCGGCCTGTTCCGCCAGAAGGCCAAGAACGTCATCAAGCTGAGCCGTATTCTGGTCGAAGACTATGGCGGTGAAGTTCCAAATTCCCGTGCAGCGCTGCAATCGCTGCCGGGTGTCGGGCGCAAGACCGCCAACGTTGTGCTGAACATGTGGTGGCGGCAGCCGGCGCAGGCTGTGGACACGCATATCTTTCGCGTCGGCAACCGCACCGGCATCTGCCCCGGCAAGGACGTGGACGCGGTCGAGCGCGCCATCGAAGACAATATCCCCGCCGATTTTCAACTCCATGCGCATCACTGGCTGATCCTGCATGGCCGGTACCATTGCAAGGCGCGCAAGCCGCAATGCCCGACCTGCATCATCCGTGATCTCTGTCAATTCGAGGACAAGACATTATGAAAACCTACCAGCTGACCGGTATCGGAAATGCCGTTGTCGACGTGATCTCGCAGGCCGATGACAGTTTCCTGGAACTGATGGGCATTGAAAAAGGCATCATGCAACTGATCGAGCAGGAGCGCGGCGAGCTTCTGTATGCCTCGATGGAGCGCCGGGTGCAGACGCCGGGCGGGTCCGTTGCCAACACGATTGCGGGCGCAGGTGCGCTGGGGCTGGATGCGGCCTTTATCGGGCGGGTGCATGACGACGCGCTGGGCCGGTTCTATGCGGATGCGATGAACGAAGATGGCGTCGATTTCGTGAACCCGCCGGTTCCGGGCGGGGAATTGCCGACCTCGCGCTCGATGATCTTTGTCTCGCCCGATGGCGAGCGGTCGATGAACACCTATCTGGGCATCTCTTCGGAACTGTCGTCGCATGATGTGCCCGATGAGGTCGCCGGAAGCAGCCAGATCATGTTCCTTGAGGGCTATCTGTTTGACAAGGAAAAGGGAAAGGCCGCATTTCTTGAGGCCGCGCGCGCCTGCCACAAGGGCGGCGGCAAGACCGGGATCGCCATTTCCGACCCGTTCTGCGTGGAACGGCACCGGGTCGATTTCCTGCTGCTGATCGAGAACGAGCTGGAATTTGTCATCGGCAACGAGGCCGAGATCAAATCGCTGTTTGAAACCGACGATCTGGAAGAGGCGCTGATCAAGACCGCCGAGATTTGCCCGCTGGTGGTTTGCACACGCTCGGGTGATGGCGTGACCGTCCTGAACGGAGGCGCACGCATCGACGTGCCGGTCAAGAAGATCGTCCCCGTAGACGCAACCGGCGCAGGCGACCAGTTCGCCGCAGGGTTCCTGTATGGAATGGCCACCGGGCGCGACTACGAGACCTGCGCCAGAATCGGGAACGTCTGCGCTCGCGAGGTCATCAGCCATATCGGCCCGAGACCCGAGGCGGATATGATCGAACTTCTGAGGAACGAAGGGCTGGTTTGAGTCCGAAGTTACCGGAGAAAGTACTGCACCCTCCGTTCGCTTGACATGCGTCCGTCATCTGGCAAGTTAAATAGTATTATTGTGGAGGGTAATTCTTTGAGAAAACTTCTTGCAGGAATAGCAACAGCAATCTTGACTACAGTGACCCCGACCTTCGCTCAGGAAATTACAGCTGGTTCCCGAATTACTGTGACTTCAGACTGGCACTCACAGAACGGTGGGCCATACAGCCCAAATATCGTGTCTTGCAAATCGAACAGCGGCTTGTGCCTTCGAGACACCAATACTTCTCCTGCAAACAATCCTATGACAAAAACTAAGAGTGGCTTGCAGGTCGTCTTCAAGGATTTTGGGGTTGTCTATTTGTTCAGACCGGGTGGAAAGGGCACTTTTCACGATATGTCCGGCAAGCAGACTGGAAAATTCAAGTGGACACAGTGACGACTTGACTACTGGATGGTTCGCTCCATTGCGCAACTTTGATGAATGCCAGCTAAGTCCGCCTAGCAGATCAATCTGAAAAACATCCAAGCGATCAGAATTCGCTTAGATAATCGGAAAAAGCCTCGACCACGCGCTTATACACATCGCGCTTGAAGGGCACGATTTCGGCGATCAGCCGGTCGGGCTTCTGCCATTTCCAGCGGGTAAATTCCGGGTGGTCGGTTTCGATGTTGATCTGATCGTCGGCGCCGGTGAAGCGCAGCAGGAACCATTTCTGTTCCTGCCCGCGATAGCGGCCTTTCCAGATGTGGGGCACGATGTCATGGGGCAGATCATAGGGCAGCCAGCCCTCGGTTTCGGCGATGACTTCGACCAGATCAGCCGTGACCCCGGTTTCTTCCCACAGCTCGCGCAGGGCTGCGTCGCGGGGATCTTCGCCCTTGTCCACACCGCCCTGCGGCATTTGCCAGGCGTCCGCGTGGCGGTCGTTGCGCTGGCCCACGAAGATCTTGCCCTCGGCATTCATCAGCATCAGCCCGACGCAGGGGCGATAGGGCAGTTTGGCGATTTCTTCGGGGGTCATGCGCGGCCTCATCGGGTTGTTCCGCCCACCTCTAGCAATCACCGGCGCCACAGCAAAGAGGGTGACGTGGGGTTTCGCGTGACAAAGTTTACGCGAACGTCAATCTATCACGCAAATTCAGGAGGGAGAGTTCCGCCATGACTGCGTACCCGAATATGCTGGCCCCGCTGGATCTGGGCTTTACCACGTTGAAAAACCGCGTGTTGATGGGCTCGATGCATACGGGGCTTGAGGAGACCGGCGACTGGAACCGGGTGGCCGAGTTCTATGCCGACCGGGCGCGGGGCGGCGTGGCGCTGATGGTGACGGGCGGGATTGGTCCGAACCTTGAAGGCTCGGTCCTGCCGGGAGCTTCGATGATGGTGAGCGACAAGGATGTGGCGCACCATTCCATCGTGACGCAGCGCGTCCATGAAGCGGGCGGCAAGATTGCAATGCAGATCCTGCATGCGGGGCGCTATGCCTACGGGCCGAAATGCGTGGCCCCCAGCCCGGTGAAATCGCCGATCTCTCCGTTCCCGCCCACTGAGCTGGATGAAGAGGGCATCGAGAAGCAGATCAGCGATATCGTCAACGCCGCCGTACTGGCGCAAAAGGCGGGCTATGACGGGGTCGAGATCATGGGGTCGGAGGGGTACTTCCTGAACCAGTTCCTTGTGACCCATACCAACAAGCGCACCGACCGCTGGGGCGGATCTTATGAGAACCGGATGCGTCTGCCGATCGAAGTTGTGCGCCGCACGCGCGAGGCGGTGGGCACCGATTTCATCATCATCTACCGGCTGTCGATGATCGATCTGGTCCCCAACGGCTCGACCCATGACGAGGTGGTGCAACTGGCGCAGGAGATCGAAAAGGCCGGGGCCACGATCATCAACACCGGGATCGGCTGGCACGAGGCGCGGATTCCCACGATTGCCACCAGCGTACCGCGCGCGGCCTTTGCCTGGGTGACCAAGAAGCTGATGGGCAAGGTGGGGATACCGGTGATCACCTCGAACCGGATCAACACGCCCGAGGTGGCCGAAGAGGTTCTGTCGACCGGTTGCGCCGACATGGTCTCGCTGGCCCGTCCGATGCTGGCGGATGCGGATTTCGTGGCCAAGGCGATTGCGGGTGAGGCCGCAAAGATCGCACCTTGCATTGCCTGCAATCAGGCCTGTCTGGATCACACGTTCAGCGGCAAGCTGACCTCGTGCCTCGTGAACCCGCGCGCCTGTCATGAGACCGAACTGGTGATTGAACCGGCCAAAACGCGCAAATCCATTGCCATTGTGGGGGCAGGCCCTGCCGGTCTGTCGACCGCAATGATCGCGGCCCAGCGCGGCCACGATGTTACCCTGTTCGACCGCGCTGATGAGGTCGGCGGGCAGCTGAACATGGCCAAGCAGGTGCCGGGGAAAGAAGAATTCTGGGGACTGGTCGACTGGTACCGCACCATGATGGATGATCTGGGCGTGAAAGTGGAACTGAACCGCGAGGTAGGCGCAGATGACCTGACCGGCTTTGACGAGGTGGTCATCGCCACCGGTGTCAGCCCGCGTGATCCGCAGATACCGGGGCAGGATCGGGACAACGTGCTGAGTTACATCGACGTGCTGCGCGGCAAGGCCGAGGTTGGCAAGTCTGCTGCCGTGATCGGGGCCGGTGGCATCGGCTTTGATGTGTCCGAGTTCCTGCTGGAAGAGGGTCACAGCGCCACGACCGACCTGCCGCTGTGGATGAAGGAATGGGGCGTGACGGACCCGGCTGAGCACCGTGCAGGGTTGGCGCCAGAGGGGCCGCAACCCAGCGCCCCCGCACGGCAGGTCACCCTATTGCAGCGCAAGAAGCAGGCACATGGCAAAGGTCTTGGCAAAACCACCGGCTGGATTCACCGGGCAACGCTGAAGATGAAGAACGTCAGTTTCGTGGGCGGCGTGAATTATGAACGCATCGACGATGACGGACTGCATGTCAGCTTTGGCGAAGAGCGCGCAGACCCGACGGTGATCGCGGCCGATACCATCGTGTTGTGTGCCGGTCAGGTGTCCGAACGGTCACTGGCGGACGCGCTGATCGAGCGGGGCATCACCCCCCATGTGATCGGGGGTGCGGATGTCGCCGCCGAGCTGGACGCCAAGCGCGCGATCAATCAGGGCACGCGGCTGGCGGCGAAGTTCTGATCGCCCCGGTTTAGCGTTTCCTAGTCGGACAGCGCGAGTTTTGCACCCAGTGCGCCAAAGGCCGTTGCAAAACTCCGCCTGATCCACTTCATCACCGTTGGACGGCGGATCACATAGTCGCGGGCCAGTGCTGCGCAGCCCCCGTATCCGACGAAGACAACAAAGGTCATGCCCATAAAGGCCAGTGCCAGCTGGATCAGCGCACCCCCTGCGTTCGCCGTGTCGGCTGGCAGGAACTGCGGCAGAAACGCCAGAAAGAACAGCGACAGCTTGGGGTTCAGCACGTTGATGAGCGTTCCGGTGATGGCAATCTTGAAACTGCTTTTCGCGGTCTTGTCGGCGGTGACATCCAAGGCGCCGCCACTCCTGAGGATGCCCCACGCCATGTAGAAAAGGTAAATGACACCAAGGTATTTCACGAGCTGAAACGCCACGGCACTGGCGTGCAGCAATGCGGCAAGCCCGACGATACTGGCCACGGCAGCGGGAACGATTCCCACTGTGCATCCGACCGCGGCGGCAACGCTGGCCCGGAAACCGCGGCCCAGGCCAACGGCCAGTGTGTAGATGACACCGGTGCCTGGCAGCAGCACGACGATCATGGATGTGATGAAGAATTCCAGTGACATTCAAACCCCCTGCCAATGCCCGCAGGGTCGCGAACATCCGCGAAGATGTAAATAGCGATCGGTCCGGGAGCACGGATGCGGCCCGGTGTCGCCGCTGGGCGGGGTGGCGAAACTTGGCTTTGAAAAGGGTTTTCAGGGTACCGTGCCCCCGGCCAAAACACCGGGACAGGCCGACGACGATGAAAACGGATTTCCTGACCCCCTCTGTTGTCACAAAAATGCCATTCTAAGATGAACAGAAACGCGTAATTGCGCGGAAAATGCAGTATCGCAGGCGTCGGGGCCGGTTTGGAAACCACTGTTTCTGCGTTTCTCATACGCAAACGATCCGATTCAAATCCCTGATATTATCCCATGTATGCCCCGATTCCGCCCAGATTCAGAGCGATAGTCGGGTTGGAAATCAAGATCTGGGGAACGAGAATGGACCGACTGACCGAAATGGAAGCCTTCGCCAATGTGGTGGACCAGGGTGGCTTCACCGATGCGGCCAAGAAGATGGGCATCTCCAAATCGGCCGTGTCCAAACACGTCTCGAGCCTCGAAGCGCGTCTGGGAGCCCGGCTGCTGAATCGCACCACGCGCAGGGTGTCGCCGACAGAAATCGGCCTGGCCTATTATGACCGCGCGCGTCGCGTTCTGAATGATGCGGGTGAAGCGGATTCGCTGGTCACATCGATGCAATCGGCCCCGTCCGGACTGCTGCGCATCAGCGTTGCCACGGATTTCGGCGTCAATCATCTGTCGCCTGTCCTGTCCGATTTCCTGGCCGTTTACCCCGACATCACCGTGAACATGGTTCTGAACAACCGCTATGTCGAACTGATTTCCGAAGGATTTGACGTGGCCGTGCGCATCGGTGAGCTGGAAGACAGCACGTTGCGCGCCCGCAAGCTGACCGAAACGGTCAAACGCATGGTCGCCGCGCCCAGCTATATCGAACGGTTCGGGCGCCCGCAGAAGATCGACGATCTGAACGAACACAAGTTGCTGCACTATTCCAGCCAGTCGTCAGGCAATGTCTGGAAACTGACCGCACCGTCTGGCGAGAAGCGTCAGGTGCGCACCGCGGGTTGGCTGAGCGTGAATGACGGCCAGTCGCTGCTGAACGCAGCCATCTCGGGGCTGGGGATCGCGTATCTGCCCAGCTATCTTTATGCCGAAGCGTTGAAATCGGGGCGGGTTGTCGATGCCATGCCGTCCCTGCCGGACGAGGTACAGGGCATTTACGCCGTTTATCCGCCCGGCCGCTTCACACAACCCAAAGTACGGGCCTTCATCGATTTTCTGGTCGATGCATTCGAGGACAAAAGCCCGATGGATTGGTAGTTTCTCCCTGAAGACCAACCTCTGGCCCGCATGTCAAAGTGCGGGCCTTTTTTTATGAACCGATCACCGTCAGGCCGATGGATCGCGCGGAAGAGCGCAGGCTTTCCGTCAATACGTTCTGACCCGGCGGCGGCGTTTCGGCGTTGCGCGCCAGCAATGCGATATCGCGATTGGCATTGGGAATGGACAGCGGGCGCAGCCGTACTTCGTCGCGGTAAATGCCCTGTCTGCGGGCAAACAGATCCGGCAGTACCGCAACCCCAACCCCCGAGGCCGCCATCAAGACAATGGAATCAAGCGTTGTGCCTTCATATTCATCCGAAACCACACCACCGCATTCGGCTGCCAGCGCATAGACGATGCGCGACAGGCGGTGGCTTTGGTCAAGGGTCAGGAACAGCCGGTTCTGCAAGTCGGCAGCTCTGAC